>NZ_JBEZWL010000238.1:0-6943 GCF_040648015.1 Streptomyces sp. NPDC029216
CTACGAACGCAAAGCCGACCACTTCCTCGCCTTCACCAGCATCGCCTGCACCCTCATCTGCTACCGAAGACTGGCCAAATGAGATGACGTCTTAAAACAGCCTTAGGGCAGGCCGACCAGGCCCCAGCCGCGGCCGGCGGCTTCCGTGGCCACCTCACCCCATTCACGCAGCAGCGCCGTGAAGTCCTCGAAGGTGTCCGGGCGGCCCGCCCAGCCCGCGCACTCGGCGGCGAACGGCTCGCGCAACGCCTCCAGGCGGGGCCGCACCCGTTCCCAGGCAGGGGCCTTGGCCCGTACCGCCTCCGGCGGGCAGACCAGCAGGAGGTGCGGGTGCAGGGGGTCGGTGACCGGCGGAAGGATCCCCCGGCCGCCGGTCAGCGCGGGATCGGCATCCGGATCCGCGTCCCAGATCAGACCGTCGAGGAACGCGTCCATCGCCTCGCGCACGGACGCTTCGGCCAGGGGGCGCAGGTCCGCCCACGCGTCACCCGCCCGGGCGTGCGGGCGGTACGAGCCGGTCGTGGTGAGGAATTCGTACTCGGCGCACCAGGCCGCCGCCCCCGTCCCCGGGGGCCACCACCAGCCGTCGGACGGCCTGTGCCCCCGCCCGTCGTCCTCGGTATCCGGCGGCCACGTCGCGTCCTGGAGCGCTTCGATCCGGTCCTCGACGGGCAAGGCGCGCAGCCGTGACCAGTCCGCCATGAACAACGAGAGATCCAGACCCATGACCGCAGCATAGGCAGCGGGGCAGTCCCGTACCGCCCCGGCCCCCGCCGCATCCGGGCGGGACCCGACCAGCAAGGATGACCCGGACGGGAACGGCTCGGAGGAAGGGGCAGGGCGTGGCGGACGAGGGCGACGGCCGGCTGGGGGACCAGGACGGGTACGAGGCGCTGCTCGCCGCCATGGGCCTGGAGCCCGTCGGCACCTGGTGGGTCCCGGGCGTGCGGAAGGCCGGGAGGGCCCGGTCCCTGCTGGACGCGGCGGCCGGGGCCGGCGAGGCCGGCACCTCGGCCTCCGAGGCCGCCCGGCGCGTGCTCGGTGCCGGCCGCGAGTTCCTGCTCGCCTTCGAAGGACCCTGCGCCCCGCGCGGCCGCATGGGCGGCTCGTGGCACCGGGTGCGCGTCCTCGCCGCGGACCCGGTCGGGGCCGTCGCCGGGCTGCTCACGGCGGCGGACCCCGACCCGCGCGGGCTGCTGCTGGCCGCCACGGACGGGGAGACGGTCGCCGGGGTGCCCTCCGGCGGCAGCGCCGCACGGCCGCTCGCCCTGACCGGATGGAGCGCACGCGTCGAGGCGGCGGCCGGGGCCACGGCCCGGGAGACCGCCGAGGAGAGTGCGACGGTCTGGGCGGGGTTCGCCGACGGCCTCGGCGGACCCGCCGCGGAGACCGTCGCCCCTGCCGCCGTCCTCGACGGCTGGGTCCAGGGCCTCGTCTCCAACCCGGCCACCCCGCGCGACGTACGGCTGGACCTGATGCGCTGCCGGCCGAACCTGATCTGGCTGCTCCCGCCGGACGACGCCGTGGAGGCGGCCCTGACCGCGTCCGACCCCAAGGCGAAGCTCCACGTCGCCGAGCGGGGGCGGGACCTCACCCCCGCCCACTGGGCCCGGCTGTTCGGCGCGGCCGGGACCGAACGCGAGCGGTGGATCCTCACGATGAACGCCGCCGACACGCGCGCCCTCCTCGGGGACGACATCTGGGCCGCACTGGCCGCCGACCCCTCGGCACGGGTCCGGGCCGAGACGGCCGGGCTCACCGGCCTGCCCGACCGGTACGCCGTCCTCCTGACCGAGGACCCCGACCCCACCGTCCGGGCGACGGCCTGCCGGACGGCCTGGCCCGCCCTGCCCGCCGGGCGCCGCCGCGCCCTCCTTGCCGACGCCTCCACTGCCGTACGGGTGGCGGCCCGGCTGCGGCACCACGCCGACGTCCCCCTCTCCCGCGAGGACTTCGAGGGTGAGGCCCTCGGGGAACGGGCCGTCGAACGCTGCCGCCTCGCCCCGGACCTCGTCGACCACCTCCTCGCCACCGGCGACAGCCGCCTGCGCGTGGCCCTCGCCGGCAGCCCCCACCTGGCGCCGGACACCGTGGCCCGGCTCGCGGCGGACCCCGACGAAGGGGTCCGCCACCGGGTGGCGCTCCGCGCGGACCTCACCGAGGAGCAGCGGGCCGCGATCCCCGTCGCCGCCATCGAGCCGGGCGCCCGCCACGGCACCCTGGAGTGGGTCGCGGACCTGCACGAGGACGCGGAGGCCATGCGCCGGCTCGCCGCCTCCTCCCACGTCCTGGTCCGGCGCAGCGTCGCCCGCGCCCGCCACCTGCCGCCCGACGTGGCCGCCCGCCTGGCCTGGGACACCGACCGGGCCGTGCAGCTGTTCCTGGCCGAGTCCTGCGACGACGCCCCCGCCGAGATGCTGCTGCGGGTGTGGACCTGGTGGACCGGCAGCCTCTCGTCCCCCGGCCGCCCCCGTACGCACCCCAACTTCCCCCGCGAGGGCCTCCTGCGGTACGCCGACGACCTCCACGGCCGGATGCGGCAGCTGGCACTCGACGACCCGCTGTCCACCCCCGGGCTCGTCGCCCGCTTCTCCCGCGACCGCGACCCCGAGGTGCGTCGCCGGGCCGCCGGGGACCCCCGTCTGTCCGTCACCGACGCGGTGCGGCTGACCGAGGACCCGGACGACTCGGTCCGGGCCGGCGCGCTCGGCCACCGCGTACTGCCCGCCCGATGCCTGACGGGGCGGCTGTGCGACCCGCACACGGCCTACGAGGCCGCCCGCAACCCCGGCATCCCCCTGCCGGCCCTCCGCGCCATGGCCGCCCGGTGCACCCGCTGACGGCCTGCGCCTGCGCCACCCCTGCTCAGGTGGCCCCCGCCTCGGCCCCGGCACCCGACCTGACCAGGGCCAGTACCCCGGCGCAGATCAGGGTCAGGCCGAGCAGCTGGGGGAGGAGCCACCAACCGGTCCGCAGGTGCTCCTCGTACAGCAGGACCCCCAGGGCGACGCTGACCGCGGCGTCGCCGAGGGTCAGGGCGGGCTGGGAGGCGACCAGCGGCCCGCCCTGCATGGCGTGTTCGAGGAGCAGGACGGCACAGATGCCGCTCGCGGCGAAGGCGTACGTCTCCCAGGCCGTCAGGAACGCACCGATCCCGCCCCCAGGCAGGAGGTGCACGGCCGACTTCATCAGGGCGGCGGTGAGCGCGTAGCAGACGGCGGTGGCCGCGCCCAGGCATGCCGCCCGCATCCGGCCGGGCGGCCGCCGCAGCCCGGCCACGGCCAGTACCGCCACCGCCGCCGCGCACGCCGGCAGCGCCGGCACCCAACGGTCGAGCGGGACGTGCGTACGGTTGCCCGCCGGGGAAGCGGCCACCAGCACCACCCCCAGCCCCGCCACCACCGCCGCCACCGCGAGCCACACCGCCCCCGGCAGCCGGCTCCGCGTCACCAGCGAGGCGATCAGCAGGGCGAGCGGCAGCTCCAGCACGAACAGGGGCTGTACGAGGGACAGCGCGCCCGTGGCCAGCGCCGCGGCCTGCCCGACACCGGCCGCGATCACCGCCAGGATCCCCCCGAGCCACAGCGGCCGGCGCAGCAGGTCGAGGACCAGCCCGAAGCGGAATCCGTCGCTCTGCGGCACGGTGAGCGAGGCCCGCCGCTGGAGGACCGTCGCGAGGGCGTTGCTGAACGCCGCGAACAGCGCGAAGAGGACCGGCAGTACGAAGCCCATGCCCCGATCCTCACGCACCCGCCGCGGCCCACCCCTCGGCGCCGCCGCCCTTTCCCCCGTCCGGGCCCACGGGCGGCCGGCGCCCGGCCTGCCCTCAGCCCAGATGCTCCGCGACGAGCTCCGCGCAGGCCTCCGGGGTGAGGACGGTGACGCCCGGCTCGCGCGCCTTGACGGCCTGGGAACTCGGCTGGTTGGCGAGCGGGCAGCGTGGCTGCGCACGTCCGGCTAGGGCCTGTCCGGAGGATCTTGATTAAGGGCTGCCAAGATGCCTGGGACCAGGGGGTTTGAGTCGTTCTTGCGCCAGGCGACAGCGACTCGTGTGCGCACGGTGTCGGGATCGATCCCGCGGAAGGCAACGCCTTTGAGGCGGATCCGGCGGATGCTCTCCGGGGCCAGTGACACGCCCAGGCCGGTTTCCACCAAGGCGCAGACGGTCTGCCATTCCACAGCGTGCTGAGTCACCTGGGGGGTGAACCCTGCAGCGATGCAGCGATCGGCGATCTGGCCGTACAGCTGCGGACCGACGGCACGAGGCAGGAGCACGAAGGGGCAGTCGGCCAACTGCTCTACTCGGACCGCTCGTTGTGCCGTGAGCGGGTGCGAGGCAGGCAAGACGGCCACGAACGGTTCGGCCAGCACGGTCTCGAACCCGAGCTCCGCGTCATGGGCGGGCGGCTCTCGCAACAGGCCGATGTCGATCGTCCGTTCGCGCAGGGCGGCCAGCTGCGGCGTGGTGGTCATCTCCTGGATGTCCAGATCCACAGCGGGAAACTGTTCCCGGAAGGCTCGCAGGAGGCTGGGAAGGACGGTGAGAGCGAGGGAGGCGGCGAAGCCGATCCGCAGGCGGCCGGACCTGCCACTGCCGACTTCGCGGGCTGCGGTCAGCCCCTCTGCGAGGTGGATGAGGGCATGCCGGGCGGCGGGCAGGAGTTCTCGCCCGGCCGGGGTGAGACCGATGCGTCCGGGTTCGCGGCTGAACAGCGCATGTCCGACCTTGTCCTCCAGGCGGCGGATCTGCTGACTCAGCGGAGGCTGGGCGATGCCCAGGCGGGTGGCGGCGCGGCCGAAGTGGAGTTCCTCGGCGAGCACGACGAAGGCGTGCAGCTGCGGCAGGGGAAGTTCGGGGCGCTCCATTGGTGGAGCAGGCCGAGCAGTGCCTGCGCAACATCGAGGCCGCCCTGACCGAAGCGAAGTGCACCTTCGCCGACGTGGTGCGGGTGCGTTATCTGCTGCCCGACCGGGCCGACTTCGAGCCCTGTTGGCCCTCACTGCGTCGTGCGTTCGGCGAGGTTCGACCGGCCGCCACCATGCTCATGTGCGGCCTCGCCGATCCCCGGATGAAGATTGAGATCGAGGTGTACGCCCGGCGGCCCACCGCGTAACCGTCAGCGTCGAGGTCGGGCGGGGCGATCTGACACGTGCCGAGTGGGCACGGCTCGCACCGCTGCTGCCCGGGGGCGGACTGCCGGGCGGGCGGTGGAGCGACCATCGCAGGTGATCAACGGAATCCTCTTCCGCCTGCGCACGGGCGTCCCCTGGCGTGACAGGGCCGACCCCGGCGACCGGGAGGCCTTCGTTTCCGTCTCCGGCACGTTCCCCCGTCGCCGGGATCGATCGATCTGAGTGTCAATTCGAAGTCGGACGTGTCCGGCCGAACACAGGAGGTTTCCATGGCCAACGGCTACTGGGTCAGTGTCTACCGCGCCATTTCCGACCCTGAGAGGCTGGCATACGAGAGCGAGGCTTACCAGAAGGCGCTGGTGGTCCTCTCCGACGGCGTCGAGCGCGACTTCCGCATCATCGAAGGCCTCGACTGACCGACGGGCTCAGCCATCGCCGAGCATCCGTCACCTGATACGCACACGGTGCTGAACGACGAATCACGAGACGAGATGTAGGCGGCATCGCGCGGGGGCCTGACTCTGGGTCCGACTGGCGCTTCGGCTGCCTGTGGGTTGAGTCGTCGGCCCCCCGGGGAATCGACCGCCCGGACCGCAGGGCCAGGCGGGCTCACGGCACATCCGATCCGATCGACGTCTACGCCGCGGCCACCGCGGTCCTGTCCGGACGGGCGAGCGGAACTCCGGAGAGCCGGGACGGCATTGTGGAAGCGATCCGTGCTCTGTGCGTGGTCCGCAAGAGCGCGGTCAAGGCCAGGACGCAGACCATCAACCAGATCCGCGCTCTGATGGTCACCGGTGGGGACCGAAACGGCCGGCCAACTGCTGCTCGGCCAGAGCCGGATCATGGCGCCGACCGGTTACCGTCCGAGTCGTCGGAATCGAGCGACGTGGCCGTAACCAGACCCTCGACGAACGCCTGGAAGTCCGCGGCCAGCGGGAGCTCCGTGTCGTCGTCCACGTCGAACCACGTCACGGACGGTTCCCCGTGCTTCCCGCACCTCCGATAGTCGAGAGCGATCCAGCAGTGACCATCACCGGACAACAGGACCATAGGGGACGGAAGACCCCACTCCTCGACCAGATAGGCAGTGTCCAGCAAGGACAGCTGGCCATCGTGACGGCCGATGCCCATCATGTCGTCGAGCGGAACGTGATTCTCGCTCCACGACGTCGGCGCATCGGTCGGGAACGCGTTCCACAGCTCCGCCACCGCCCCGCCGTTCTGGACCCGCAGGATCTCCAGCAACGAAGCCGGCAGGCGGACGTCGAGCCGGCGCTCGGCATCCTGAATCACCGCGTCGGTCAACGGCGGCTGGACCCGGTACCGGCCCTCGCCCCAGAACGTCGCCTTGACCTCATCGAATCGCGCCACGAACGCATCCTATGGACCCCGCCCACGGGCTTGTCGATCCATAGGAGCTTCAACGCCCCGCCCGCTCAGTCCGCCGGGCCTTCTCCCATGAGGGTGGCGAGGCCGTCGAGGAGGCGTTGGAGGCCGAACTCGAAGAGGGCGTCGAGGTCGAAGTCGTAGCCGGTGGCGGCGAGTCGGGCGAGTGCCGGGTAGCGGCCGGTGTTCAGGAGCGCCAGCAGGGCGGGCTCCTGGGTGTCCATCCACTCCTCGCTGTCGAGGCCGCTGTGCGCCTCGGCCTCCCGTTCCGCCTCCAGGTTGACGGCGATGCCTCGGGCGTAGTTGAGCAGCGTGAGGTGCGCGGTGACGAGGTCGACGAGGGCTGGGGTCACCGGGTCCCAGGCCGCGAGGAGTTCGGCGTAGGCGTCGGCGGCGCGCTCCACCAGGAAGTCGGCCAGCG
>NZ_JBEZWL010000239.1:0-6867 GCF_040648015.1 Streptomyces sp. NPDC029216
CGCTCGCCGAGGCGCTGGCCGGCGTGGCCGCGCTGGGCGACGAGCGCCTCGGGGTGCTGGCCGCGCCCCTGACGGGGTCCCTGCCGCAGCTGCCGGTCGCGCTGGCCGGCTGTGAGGCGCCGGGCGGCGGGAGGCTCACGGCCGGCGCCGCCCGGGCCGACCTCGCCCGCCTCGACGGCCTGTGCCGTGCGGCGGAGCTGAGGTGCGGGGCGGGCCGGCCCGGGGTGGTGGTGGGGGCGGGCCCCGGTCACGCCCTGGGGCGGGCACTGCGGCGTGCCGTGCTGCGGCTGCCCGCGCCGGGGCCGGGGGCCGCGCCCTGGGACCCGTACGGGAGCGGGCATCCGCAGGCCCGCCACTGGTGGGGGGTCCTGACGGGCCGGCTCGGGGTGCGCGCCCGGTCGTACGTGACCCCGCTGGACGCCGCCGGTACGGCCTACCGGGCCTGCGTACGCGCGGGCACGGACGGCACCGGGCGGCTGCTCGGACAGGCGGTGGAGGCCACCCCCGGGGACGCGGCCGCCTTCGCCGCGCTGGCCGCGCTGGTCCGCGTACGGGCCGGAGAACTCGATCCGACGGCTCGTCACATCACGGCACCAGGCGGCGAGTTGTGTCCGCTCGCGGTCGCCGGGACGACGTCGGCGCCCTGGGAGGACGAGCGCTGGGCGGCGGGCTGGTGGGCCGCGGTCGCGGGACGCGAGGCCGCCCTGCACACCGCCCTGCGCGGGCTCACCGGACTGCGTACCGCCGACTGGGAGCCCGCCGGGCCGGAGGAACGCACCGTCGCCGCCGCGCTGCGCGGCTGCGGGTTCACCGTGCTCGCGGTCCGGGACGTTCCCGGCGGCGAAGAGGAAGGAGGGGCGCGATGACCCCCTCGGCGCCGTCCGTCACCGCCACCCCGCTCGGCGAGGCCCTCGCCGCGCTCGGGCTGACCGTCCTCGACGCCGGGGGCGCGCGCCGGGCCACCGCCGGCCGGGCCGTCGTCGTCCTGGACGACTGGGACCTGGAGACGGCCGCCGAGCTGTCCCGGCACGCCCTGCGGCACCCGGTGACGCTGGTCCCGGTGCGCGGCGACGGCGCGCTGACGGTGGTCGGCCCGGTGCTGCGGCCCGGGGCGGTGGGCTGCCTCTCCTGTACGGAGTACCGCCGGCTCGCCACCGTCGGCGGCCGCGTCCCCTGGCACAGCCCCGGGCTGCGGCTGGCGGGCCGCCCCTCCCCCGCCCTGGTGGACGCCGTCGCGGCGCTGGCCGCCGAGCTGCTGGCGGAGCCCGCCGCGGCCCCCGGCGCGGGCGCGGCCGTACGGATCGTGCACCACCTGCGCACCACCTGGTCGAGCCACCTCTTCCGCCCGGTCGGCGGCTGCGAGGTGTGCCTGCGCCTGCCGGAGGACACCGTGGAGGCGGCCCGGCCCCGGTGGGCGGCGCGGCCGCTGCCCGATCCGGCGGTGCTGCGCGGCCCCAACGGCCGTACGGACCTGGCCGGTCTGCGCGCGGAGCTGTGCGACGAACGGTTCGGGCCGGTGTACCGGGTGACCCGCACCGAGGACTCCGTGCAGTGCCTGACCAGCGCCTACCTCACCCACGGACGGGCCCTGCCCGACGGCGGACACGGCCGGTCGGGCGACTACGACGGCAGCGAACGGGTGGCGCTCTTCGAGGGGATCGAGCGGCTCACCGGGATGGGCCCGCAGGGACGGCGCACCGTACTGCGCGCCGCCTACGCGGAGTTGGGGCCGGAACGGGCCGTGGACCCGGAGCGGCTCGGGCTGCCCGACCCGGCCCATCACGGGCATCCGGCGTCGACGACCGTGCCCTACGCCCCGGAACTGGAACTGGACTGGGTGCACGGCTGGTCGCTGACCCGGGCGCGGCCGCTCGCCGTGCCCGAGCACGTCGCCTACTGGGATGCCGGCCCGGGCCGGCCGCGCGTGGTCTACGAGTGCTCCAGCGGCTGCGGCCTCGGCAACAGCCCCGAGGAGGCGGCCCTGTACGGGCTGTTCGAGGTCGCGGAACGCGACGCGTTCCTGATGGCCTGGTACGGGCGGACCCCGCTGCGCCGGATCGCGCTGCCGGACGAGGACCCGGAGGTGCTGCACCTCGCCGACCGGGCGGAACTGGCGGGCTACGCACTCGTACTGCTGGACGCCACCAACGACTTCGGCATTCCGGCGGTCGTCGCGGTCGCCCGCCACCGCGACCCCCGCTCGGCGGCGCCGCAGGTGTTCGTGGCGGCCGGGGCCCATCACGACCCGCGCGCGGCGATCCGCTCGGCCGTGGTGGAGGCGGTGACGAACGTGTTCAACGCCGCCCGGCGGCTGCGGGCGGAGCCCGGCACCTGTGATCCGCTGCGGTTGCGGCCCATGCTGGAGCGGCCGGAGCTGGTGGTCACCCTGTCCGACCACACCGCCCTGTACGGCCTGCCCGAGGCCCGGCCGAGGCTGGACTTCCTGTACGGGGGCGACGGCCGGCCGACGCCCTGGCGGGAGGCGTGGCCGGGTGCGCCGGAGCCGGTGGCGGACCTGGCCGGGCTGCTGGAGGCGACGGTGCGGCGGCTGGCGGGGGCCGGGCTGGAGGTGATCGTGGTCGGGCAGGACGAGGCGGGTGTGCGCGAGCGGCTCGGCCTGTACGCGGCCAAGGCCGTGGTGCCCGGGGCGCTGCCCATGACCTTCGGCCACGTCAACCGGCGCACCCTGGGCCTGCCCCGGCTGCTGGAGGTGCCGTACCGGCTGGGCCGGACCGCCGCCCCGCTGCGGTACGGGGAACTCCCGCTCCATCCGCACCCGTTCCCCTGAGGGGCGCGGCCTACAGGGCGGAGGTGTTCAGCAGCCGGTTGGGGGTGCCGGGCGGGACGGCCGTCAGAACGTCGCGGGAGGCCTGTCCGGTGACCCAGGCGCGCACCTGGGCGGGCGTGGCGCCGGGGTGGGCCGAGAGGTAGAGGGCCACCGCGCCCGTCACGTGCGGGGTGGCCCAGGAGGTGGCCGCGGAGTCGCTGGTGACGGTGCCGCCGCCCGCCACCGCGGAGGTGATCTTGTCGCCGGGTGCGTACAGGTCCACGCAGGAGCCGGATCCGGAGCCGAAGGCCTCGGTGTCCCGCCAGTGGCGGTCGTCGGCCGTGGCGGCGCCCACCACGAGGGCGCCGTGGGCGCCGGCCGGCGAGTGGGTGCAGGCGTCGTCGTTGAAGTTGCCCGCCGCGACGACCACGGTGACCCCGGACTCGACCAGGTGCTGTACGGCGGTGTCGAGCGCCGCCGAGCGGGTCTTGAGGTTGAGGGACATGTTGACCACGGCCGGGCGCTGCGCGTGGGCGGTCACCCAGTCGACGGCCTTGACGATGGAGGCCTCCGGGGCCGGCGGGGCGTCCTTGCCCGGAAGGCCGCTGCTGTCGCCCTCCTCGCAGCCGATGGCCTGGACGCGTACGAGCTGGGCCTTGGGGGCGACCCCGTAGGTGCGGCCGCCGATGATCCCGGCCACGAAGGTGCCGTGGCCCAGGCCGTCCCCGCCGGCGCAGTCCCCGGTGTCGGGGGCCCCGACGAAGTCGGCGCCGGACGTGGCGCGGCCGGCGAACTCGGCGTGCTTGACGTCCATGCCGGTGTCCAGCACGTAGACGTGGACCCCGCTGCCGTCGGCGGCCGCCGCGAAGCGTCCGTCGAGGGGGCGGGTGCGCTGGTCGAGGCGGTCCAGGTTCCAGGGGACGCCCGTCCGTACGAAGGGGGCGGCGCCGGTGTGCCCCGACGGCGCGGGGTTCCCCGGGGCGCCCGCCGAGGGGCTTCCGGTCGGGTGCGGTGCGCCGGTGGCGGGCGGGTGGGCGGAGGGGGAGGTCTGCGCGGTCCCGGATCCGCCGCCGGGCCGCTGCGGCCCCTCGGGTCCCGGGTCCCCGGAGGGGGTGCAGCCCGAGAGCCCCAGTGCCACCGCCACCGCAGTGACCAGCATCGCGTTGCCGTACACGCGTCTCATGTCCCGTCCCCGTCCCGTCGCCCCGTCACCGCTCCCGGCGGCCTTCCGTCAACCGCCCAGACGTTCCGGAAAGGGGTCCCGGTTGCAGGGGCGGGGCCCCTGAGCCGGTACCGGGTCAGACGGCGGCCGTCCGCGCCCGGGCGAGGACGGCCCCGGTGTCCACTCCCGTCGGGAGGGTCCCGTAGGCACCACCGTGCTCGCCGCCCAGCCGGGAGGCGCAGAAGGCGTCGGCGACCGCCGCCGGGGCGTGGCGCACCAGCAGCGAAGCCTGGAGGACCAGGGCCATGGTCTCCGTCAGCTGCCGCGCGCGGTACTCGGCCTCGGCGGGGTCGGCGAGCTGCTTGTGGAGCCCGGCCACGGCCGCGTCCAGGTGCCGGTCGGCTCCGGCCGCCCGGCCGGCCTCCGCGAAGAAGGCCTCGACGGTCTCCGGCTGCCGGGCCATCGCCCGCAGCGAGTCCAGGGCGGCGACGTTGCCCGAGCCCTCCCAGATGGACGAGAGCGGGGCCTCCCGGTAGAGGCGGGGCATGCCCGATTCCTCGACGTAGCCGTTGCCGCCGAGACATTCGAGGGCTTCGGCCGCGTGCCCCGGGGCGCGCTTGCACACCCAGTACTTGGTGACGGCCAGGCCCAGCCGGCGCAGCAGCGCCTCGTCCGAGTCGCCGCGCGCGACCCGGTCGGTGGCCCCGGCCAGGCGCATCGCGACGGCCGTCGCGGCCTCTGACTCCAGGGCCAGGTCGGCCAGGACGTTGCGCATCAGGGGCTGGTCGATCAGCGCCTTGCCGAACGCCCGCCGGTGGGTGGCGTGGTGGACGGCCCGGACCAGGCCGAGCCGCATGCCGGAGGCCCCGCCCAGGACGCAGTCGAGGCGGGTCATGTTGACCATCTCGATGATGGTCGCGACGCCGCGGCCCTCCTCTCCGACCAGCCAGCCGAAGGCCCCGTCGTACTCGATCTCGGAGGAGGCGTTGGAGCGGTTGCCGAGCTTGTCCTTGAGGCGCTGGAGCAGCAGCCGGTTGCGGGTGCCGTCGGGCAGCACCCGGGGCAGCAGGAAGCAGGACAGTCCGCCCGGGGCCTGCCCCAGGGTCAGGAAGACGTCCGACATGGGCGCGGAGGTGAACCACTTGTGCCCGGTCAGCCGGTACGTGCCGTCCCCGGCCGGTACGGCGGTGGTGGTGTTGGCGCGTACGTCCGAGCCGCCCTGCTTCTCGGTCATCGACATGCCGGCGATCAGCCCGCGCTTGGTGTCGGGCCGGCGCAGCCCGAAGTCGTAGGTGCGGGAGGCGAGCAGCGGCTCCAGCCACTCGGCCAGGGCGGGCGTGGTGCGCAGCGCCGGGACGGCGGCGTAGGTCATGGAGACGGGGCAGGTGTGGCCCGCCTCGACCTGGCTCCAGACGATGAACTTGGCGGCGCGGGCGACGTGTGCGCCCGGCTCGTCCTGGACCCAGGGGGCCGCGTGCAGACCGTGCGAAACGGCGGTGTCCATCAGTTCGTGCCAGTACGGGTGGAACTCGACCTCGTCGATCCGGTGCCCGTAGCGGTCGTGGGTGTGCAGGACGGGCTCGTTCTCGTTGGCCAGGCGGCCCCACTCCGCCGCCCGTTCGGAGCCGGCGAGGACGCCGAGGCGGTGCAGCTCGGGGGCGGCCCAGCCGGCGCCCTCGCGGTCGAGGGCCTCCAGCAGGGCCGGGTCGGCGGCCGCGTCGTAACCGTGGTGCGGGGGTACCTGGTTGGTGACCTCATGCGTCTGCGGCATCGTGTCCTCCAAGGGCACGCAGGGTGAAGGTGATCAGGCCGGGGATGACCTCGCCGGGGGACGCGTCGCCGTCGGCGAGCGGTCCGACGAGTGCTTCGGCTATGGCGCCGACCAGCGCGGCGGCCGTCAGTTCGGGTGCCTGCGGGGGCAGTTCGCCGGACGTCACGCCGGCGGCGATCTGCCGGGCGAACACGTCGCGGAACGCCCGCCGGAAGACGAGGCGTTCGGTGTCGACCGCGGGGTCCGCGGGCTCCGCGAGCAGGGCGAAGGCCCGCCGGGGTGCCTGGAGGGCGCGGGAGGCGAAAGTCTCCACGGCCGCGGCGACGTTGCGCGCGGCGGTTCCGGGCCGGTCCACCGCGGCGGTCACCGCCGCCACCTCACGTGCCACGAGGGTCCGGAAGAGGGCGGCGGCGAGCTCGGACTTGCCGGAGAACGACTGGTAGACGCTCCCGGTGGAGATCCCGGCCTCGGCCGCGATCGCGGCGACGGAACAGCCGGCGTACCCCTCGCGGGAGAGCAGTCGGACGGCGGCGTCCAGGACCCGGTCGCGACGGGCGTCGAGCCGGGCCTGCACGGCGGGTGGGCGGCGGTAGGGCATGGGAAGGATTGAAGCAGTGATTCACTGCTTCACACCAGCCCCGGGCGGATCTCCGTCCCGACCGGGTGCGGGTGCCCGGGCTGTCGGGCACCCGCACGTCACGTCAGGCGCAGGTGACGGTCACCTGGCCGCTGCCGCCGTTGCTGGAGAAGCCGATCGTGAAGCGGCCGTTCGGGGGCGGCTGCTCGGTGCGGCCGCCCAGCGTGATCACCTGGGAGGCGTCGGCGGCGAGGGAGCCGCCGGCCTTGCCGGCGGTCACCCCGGCGGGCAGCCCGCCGAGGGACCAGGTCAGGGTGCCGCCCCCGCTGTTGCGGACCACCAGGGTGTCGGGCCATTCGCCGTTCGCGCAGAACTCGCGGACGCCGGTCGGACGCAGCGACAGCACCGGCTCGGCCGCCGGCGGGGGCGCGGGCGCGCTCGACTGCTTCGGCGGCGCCTGGGGCGTCGTACGGGCCGGTGAGGGGCTGCTGCCACCGCGGGCGGGCGTCGGCGTCGGTGAGCCCGCCGGCTCCGTGGCGGGGGCGCTCGGGCTGGGGGCGGTGGCCGGGCTGCTGCCGTCGGTGGGGGCC
>NZ_JBEZWL010000240.1:0-6750 GCF_040648015.1 Streptomyces sp. NPDC029216
GTGATCGCGCTGGCCGTGCTGCCGGTGTGGGTACCGCTCGGGGTGCTGCTCGCGCCCCCGCCCGGCGCCGGGGGCCGGCTGTGGGGGCCGGCGGCCGTGGGGGCGGCCACCGCCGCGGTGCTCGCGTACTGCCTGGCGGTGGGGCCGGTGACCGCCGGGGTGCGGGGTCGGCTGCTCGGTTACGCGGTGGACGTGCCGTACGCGCCGCTGGTGCTGGCGGGGTACCTGTGCGCCACGCTCGGCTCCCTGCTGCTGTCCGGGGACCGGCGGCTGCGGGTACTGGGGGCCGTGCTGGGCGCGGGGGCGGTGGTGTGCGCGGCACTGTGGCGGCTGGAGTTCGCCTCGGCCTGGTGCGCCTTCGCGGCGGTGGCGTCGGTGCTGGTGCTGGGCTGGGTGCGGCGCGACGGTCCCCCTACTGGTTCTGGCCGCCCAGGACGAAGAGCAGGTACACGAAGAACGCGAAGAGGTGGCCGACGAACAGGTACGCGATCAGCCTGATGACCAGGCCGCGCGGGAACTTCGACTCGAAGCGCTGGAAGACGGACAGCGGCGCGGGCCGCTCGGACGCACCGGACACGTTCTCTCCCTGGGACGGCATACGGATGACTCCTCGGCTAGTGGTGGTGCTGGGCGGCGCCGCCGAGGCACACCCCGGCGAGGCTGCTCTGCAGCAGGGTGTGGACGAACAGCAGCTCCGCCCCGCCGGGACCGGCCGCGCCGATCCGGTGCGGGGTCAGCGAGTCGAAGTGGGCGCTGTCCCCCGGCTCCAGCAGGTGCTCGGCCTCCCCCAGGTGCAGGCGCAGCCGCCCGCTGAGCACGTACAGCCACTCCTCACCGGGGTGTACGCGGACCAGCTCGCCCTGGCGGCGGCCCTGGGGGACGTGCACGCGCAGCGCCTGCATCCCCCGGCCGGAGCCGCCGGCCTGCCAGTACGTCCACCCGTCGGCCTCTCGGGCCCCGGGGCCGCCGGCCCGTACGATGGGATCGGCGACGCCCGGGGTCTCGCCGAGCAGTTCGGAGACGGTCGTACCGTAGGTGCGGGCGAGCCCGAGCAGCAGCGGCAGCGAGGGCTGGCGCCGGCCGGTCTCCAGCCGCGACAGGTGCGCGGGCGAGAGCCGGGCCCGGGCGGCGGCGGCCTCCAGGGTGAGCCCGGCGCGCCGGCGCAGCTCGCGCAGCTGCGGGGCCACGGCGGGCAGCTCCTCGGCGGTTCCGCCGGGGGCTCCGGGGGCCTCGGTGTCCGGGGGTTCCTCGGGACGGGGGGTCATGCCCCGAATTGAGCCAGAGTATTACCCCGCTGGCAATCTCTCTTGCCTCTGAGGCAAATCCTCCTCTCGCGGCCCCGGCTCAGCCCTCCGCGCCGCCGCCGCGCCGCGCCAGGACCGTCTCGACGGTGTCGGCCTCCTCCGGGCCCTTGTCCGGGCGGTACCGCAGGACCCGGGCGAAGCGCAGGGCCACCCCGGCCGGGTAGCGCGGGGAGCGCTGGAGGCCGTCGTAGGCGATCTCGACGACCAGCTCCGGCCTGACCCGCACGGTGAACCCGTCGTCCTCCACCGCCAGTTCGTGCAGCCGCTCCGTCTGCCAGCGCAGCATCTCGTCGGTGAGGCCCTTGAAGGTCTTGCCGAGCATGGCGAAGGTGCCGTCGGCGGCGCGGGCGCCGAGGTGCAGGTTCGACAGCAGGCCGGTGCGGCGGCCGTGGCCCCGTTCGACGGCGAGCACCACCAGGTCGAGGGTGTGGACCGGTTTCACCTTCAGCCACTGTTTGCCGCGCCGGCCCGCCGCGTACGGGGAGTCCAGGCCCTTGGCCATGACCCCCTCGTGGCCGCGGCGCAGGGTCTCCGCCCAGAATGCGCGCGCCTCGTCCTCCTGCGCCGCCGGGTCCTCCACCACCAGTCGGCGGACCCGGGCGGCCCCGGGGACGAGGGCGGCCAGGGCCGCGTACCGTTCGCGGACCGGCAGGTCCAGCAGGACCCGGTCCCCGAGGGCCAGCAGGTCGAAGAAGTACGCGGTGACGGGGAGGGCGCGGCGGGCGGCGTCGACGTCCACGCGGGAGCCGACCCGGCTCGCGATCTCCTGGAAGGGCACCGGCCGCCCGCCGGAGTCCTGGCCGATGACCTCCCCGTCCAGGACGAACCGCTCCCCCGGCAGGCTCCGGGCCAGCTCGGCGACCTCGGGCAGTCGGCCGGTGATCTCGTCGAGGGACCGCGTGTACACGTGTACGTCCTCCCCCTCGCGGTGGACCTGGACCCGGATCCCGTCGAGCTTCTCCTCCACCGCGCACGGGCCGAGCGCGCGCAGGGCGTCCTCCAGCGAGCGGGCGGTCCCGGCCAGCATGGGCTGGACCGGCTGCCCGATGCGCAGGGTCACCCCGCTGAGCGCGGCGGCCCCCTCGGCCAGCACCGCCGCCGCCACCCGGGGCAGCGAGCCGTCCAGCATCACCGCCCTGCGCAGCGCCGCGGCCGGCACCCCGGCGGCCGCGGCCACCCCCTCCAGGGCCACCGCGTCCAGCGCGCCCTGGCGCACCTCACCGGAGAGCAGGCTGCGCAGGAACCGCTGTTCGGGCTCGGTGGCCGCGCCGAGCAGCGCGCCCACGATCCGGCGCCGCTCGGCCTGCGCGCCGGGGCCGGAGACGGCGGCCAGCTCGGTCACCGCCGCGTCGACGGCCCGTACGGTCAGGGTGGGGGCGGCGGCGGGTTCGGCGTCCTGGGCGAGAGTGCGCCAGCCGACGCCGGGGCGGCCCTGCGGGAGGCGGCCGGAGAGGTAGGCGATGACCACGGGGGCCTCGTCGGCGGGGACGGCGGAGAAGAGCTCCGCGAGCAGGGCGGTCTTGCGCGACCGGGCGGAGCTCCCGGCGACCTCCCCGGACACGCGCGCGACCTCGGCCAACAGCATGCGCACCATCCTGCCGCCGCCGGGACCACCCCGCAGTTCGGGGCCGGAGTACCGCGGCTGCGGTACGCGGGGCCGCGCGGGTACTCCTGGAGAAGGGGCGGGGCTCCCCCTGAGGGAGCTCGGGGAAGGCGATCACGGGCTTTAGGGTTCCCCTATGAAGCTCCGACTGCCCCGGCGGCCCCGGGACCGCCTGCTCGCCGGCGCCGCCGCCCTCGCGGTCCTGGCGGGTGCCGGCACCTGGACGGCCTCGGCCGCCTCCGGGGACGCGCCGGCCGTGCACCGCCAGGACCAGGTCCTGCGTATGCCCGGCGCCGACGCGACCGGTCCCACCGGCATCGACACGTCCTTCTTCACGGCCGGGGACGGCTCCGGGCGCCGTCCGGCCGTCCTCCTCGGCCACGGCTTCGGCGGCAGCAAGGACGACGTCCGCGCGCAGGCCGAGCGCCTGGCCCGCGACGGCTACGCCGTGATGACCTGGTCGGCGCGCGGCTTCGGCCGCTCCGGCGGGAAGATCGGCCTGAACGATCCCGAGCACGAGGTCAAGGACGTCTCCGCGCTCATCGACTGGCTGGCCCGCCGCCCCGAGGTGCGGCTCGACGGGGACGGCGACCCCCGCGTGGGCGTGGCCGGCGCCTCCTACGGCGGGGCGGTGGCGCTGCTGGCCGCCGGGTACGACCGGCGGGTGGACGCGATCGCCCCGCAGATCACGTACTGGAACCTCGCCGACTCCCTCTTCCCGGAGGGCGTGTTCAAGAAGCTCTGGGCCGGGATCTTCTTCACCGGCGGGTCGGCGGACGGCCTCCAGCAGTCCGGCCTCCCGGCCGGAGCGGCCGCAGCCGCGGGAGCTCCGCCGACGGCCCCCGGCTGCGGCCGGTTCGAGCCCCGGCTGTGCGCCATGTACGAGCGCGTCGCCGTGGCCGGCAAGCCCGACGCCGAGGCGCGCGAGCTGCTGGAGCGGCGCAGCCCCTCGGCCGTGGGCGACCGGATCAGGGTGCCGGCGCTGATCGTGCAGGGGCAGGAGGACTCCCTCTTCCCGCTCGACCAGGCCGACGCCATGGCGAAGGCCATCGCCGCGAACGGCGCCCCCGTC
Organism: Streptomyces sp. NPDC029216; assembly: GCF_040648015.1. NCBI lineage: Bacteria > Bacillati > Actinomycetota > Actinomycetes > Kitasatosporales > Streptomycetaceae > Streptomyces > Streptomyces sp. NPDC029216. The sequence continues at coordinate 3,980 of NZ_JBEZWL010000240.1, forward strand.
GCCGTGGACTGGGCGGCCGGCGGCCACGACGGCGGCATGCGCGAGTCCGGCCGGATCGAGAGCCGTGTGACGGCCTGGTTCGACCGGTACCTCAAGGGCGACGAGGGCGTGGACACCGGCCCGGCCTTCCGGATCACGCGCACCGGCGGCATCGACTCCACCGACGGGCGGATCATGGTGCGCGGCGCGACCGGCGACCGCTACCCGGGACTGCTGGCGGATCCGCGTCCGTTCGCGCTGGCCGGTCGGGAGCAGACCTTCGCGAACCCGGCCGGCGGGGCTCCGCCCGCGCTGTCGGCGCTGCCGGGGATCGGCGGGCAGCTCGCCTCCCTCGGAACCGGGTTCTCCCTGGACTTCCCCGGCCAGAACGCCCGCTTCGAATCGGAGCCGCTGGCCTCGGAGGTACGGCTCACCGGCACCCCGACCATCACCCTCGACCTGAGGTCGACGGCTGCGGACGGCTCGGCCGTGCTGTTCGGGAAGCTGTACGACGTGGGGCCCGACGGGCGGCAGCAGGTGCTGCCGAGCCAGCTCGTGGCGCCCGTACGGGTGGCGGACGCCGGGCAGGGGCGGAGCGTGCAGCTGCGGCTGCCGGCCGTGGACCACTCCTTCCAGGCCGGGCACCGGCTGCGGCTGGTGGTCGCGGCCACGGACCTCGGCTACGCCTCCCCGGCCGAGCCGGCCTCGTACACCGTCTCGATGCACGAGCCCCTGCGGGTGCCGGTCGCCGACGGCGTGCGGACCGCCACCGCCGGGCTGCCCGCCTGGGTCTGGTGGCTGCCGCTGGGCGCCGTGGCGCTGGCCGCCGCGCTGCTCGGGATCCGCCGGACGGGCCGGGGCCGCGCGGAGTCGGCGCAGCCCGAGCCCGCGCTGGCCGGCGTGCCGCTCGACATCACCGGGCTGACGAAGCGCTACGCGAAGGCCCGGGACCGCTATGCCGTGCGGGACCTGTCGTTCCGGGTGGAACAGGGCCAGGTGCTGGGCCTGCTGGGGCCCAACGGGGCCGGGAAGACCACGACCCTGCGGATGCTGATGGGCCTGATCGCGCCGGACGCCGGGGAGATCCGGGTGTTCGGGCACCCGATCCGGCCCGGGGCCCCGGTGCTGTCGCGGGTCGGGGCGTTCGTCGAGGGCTCCGGGTTCCTGCCGCACCTGAGCGGCCGCGCCAACCTGGAGCTGTACTGGCAGGCCACCGGCCGCCCCGCCGGGGACGCGCACATGGCGGAGGCGCTGGAGATCGCCGGTCTCGGCGACGCCCTGGAGCGCGCAGTGCGCACATACTCGCAGGGCATGCGGCAGCGGCTCGCCATCGCGCAGGCCATGCTGGGGCTGCCGGACCTGCTGATCCTGGACGAGCCGACGAACGGTCTGGACCCGCCGCAGATCAGGGAGATGCGGGACGTGATGATCCGCTACGCCGCCGGCGGGCGGACGGTCATCGTCTCCAGCCACCTGCTGTCGGAGGTAGAGCAGTCCTGCACGCACCTGGTGGTCATGGACCGCGGGCGGCTCGTGCAGGCCGGTCCGGTCTCCGAGATCACCGGCGGCGGGGACACCCTGCTGGTGGCACTGGAGAGCCCGGTGGACGAGGTGGCCGTGGGCAAGGTCGCGGCGCTGGAGGGCGTCGCCTCCGTGGTGCCCGCCGAGGAGGGGCTGCTCGTACGGCTCGACGGTGCGACGCCCGCCGCCCTGATCGCCGAACTGGTGCGGCTGGAGCTGCCGGTGTCGGCGGTGGGGCCGCACCGGCGGCTCGAAGACGCCTTCCTGACCCTGATCGGAGGTGCGGCATGAGTGCCGTACGGGCTTCGGCCCCCGCCTCGGCGCCCACCGGGACGACCGCCGAGGAGACCGCGCCCGGCTACCGGCCGGGGCGGACGCTGCCGCTGCGCGTGGAGGCGCTGCGGCAGTGGCGCCGGCGGCGGACGCTCGTGATGGGCGGGGTGCTGGCCGCACTGCCCTTCGTCATGATCATCGCCTTCGCGGTGGGCGGCGGGCCGGACGACGGCGGGGGCGGCGGCAACGGCCGGGTCAGCTTCATCGACACGGCGACGGCCTCCGGCGCGAACTTCGCCGCGACCTGCCTGTTCGTGTCGGCCGGCTTCCTGCTGGTCGTGCCGGTGGCCCTGTTCTGCGGGGACACCGTCGCCTCGGAGGCGAGCTGGTCCTCGCTGCGCTACCTGCTGGCCTCGCCGGTGCCACGGGCCCGGCTGCTGTGGAGCAAGCTGGTGGTGGCGCTCGGGTTCAGCCTCGCCGCGATCGTGCTGCTGCCGGTGGTCGCGCTGGCGGCGGGCACGGCCGCGTACGGGTGGGGGCCGCTGAAGCTGCCCGCCGGCGGGGCGCTGGCCGCCGGGGACACGGTGCCCCGGCTGGCGCTGGCCGTGGCCTTCGTGTTCGTGTCGCAGCTGGTCACGGCCGGGCTGGCGTTCTGGCTGTCGACGCGGACGGACGCCCCGCTGGGCGCGGTCGGCGGCGCCGTCGGGCTGACGATCGTCGGGAACGTGCTGGACGCGGTGACCGCGCTCGGGTCCTGGCGCGAGTTCCTGCCCGCGCACTGGCAGTTCGCCTGGGCGGACGCCCTTCAGCCGCAGCTGGAGTGGGGCGGGATGGTCAAGGGGGCCGTGGTGTCGGTGTCGTACGCGGTGGTGCTGTTCGCCCTCGCGTTCCGCGGCTTCTCCCGCAAGGACATCGTGTCCTGAGGCCCGCTGGGGTTCGCCGCGGGGGGGGGGGGGCCCCCGCGGGCCGGGCGGGGCCCCCCCCGGCGCGGCGGGGCC
>NZ_JBEZWL010000241.1:0-6361 GCF_040648015.1 Streptomyces sp. NPDC029216
GACGGCCCGGGGCCGGCGTGTTCCCCCGTATCCCCCGCGGGATCCCCCGTACCTCCCCCGTGGGACCCCCGCACCTTCCCCCGTACGACCGCCGGCGGCTACTCGCTGGCGATCGCGTTCAGTACGTTCATCCGCCCCGCCCGGAACGCCGGGACCAGTGCGGCGAACAGGCCCACCAGGGCCGAGCCGGCGAACACCGCGATGATCGTCGGCCAGGGGATCTCCAGCACCTTCAGGCCCTGGAGGGCGAGGAGCTGCTGCGCCGTGGCGCCCCAGCCCATGCCCAGCCCGAGGCCCAGCAGGGCGCCGAAGAGGGCGATGACCACCGACTCCAGGCGGATCATCCGGCGCAGCTGGCGGCGGGAGAGGCCGATGGCGCGCATCAGGCCGATCTCGCGGGTCCGCTCCACCACCGAGAGGGCCAGGGTGTTCACCACGCCCAGCACCGCGACGATGATCGCCAGGGCGAGGAGCCCGTAGACCATGTTGAGCAGCTGCCCGACCTGGTCCTTGAGGTCCTTCTTGTAGTCGGTCTGGTTGAGCACCTTGTACTGCGGGTACTCGGCCATGGCCGCCTTGAGCGCCGTGTACGCGCTGTCGGCCTGCCCCTTCTCGGCCTTCGCCAGCAGCATGAACGGGCGCGGCAGCTGGTCGGCCGGCAGGTTGGCCTCGGCAGTGGCGGTGCTGACGTACTTGACGCCCTTGTCGAGGTTGCCCTCGTCCGAGGTGATCGCGGCGACCTTCAGCCTGACGGTCTTGCCGCCGTTGAAGGCCACGCCCAGCTCGTCGCCGACCTTCACGTGGTGCTCGTCGGCGTACTTCGAGCCGACCGCCATCGCGCCGGCCGCGTACGCGTCCGCGTGCTTGCCGGCGACCGTCTTGCGGCGCACGTCCTGCGCGTAGGAGGGGTCGGTGGCGCTGAGGTGGTCCTGGGCGGTGGTGCCGTCCGGGGCGGTGATCTTCGCCTCGACCTCGCGGTACGCGGTGACGTGGTCGAGCCCCTTGACCCCGCGCATGGCCTGCTCGGCCTGCGGCATCAGCGGCTGGCCGCCCTGGGAGGCGACGATGTAGTCGGCGCCGACCGTGCGGTCGAGCTCGTCGGTGGCCGAGGCCACCATCGAGGACCCGACCACCGACAGGCAGGCGACCAGGGCCAGTCCGATCATCAGCGCGGCGGCGGTGGCGCCCGTACGGCGCGGGTTGCGCAGCGCGTTGCGCTCGGCGAGCCGGCCGACGGAGCCGAAGGGCCGCAGCACGGGCGCGGCGAGCACCCGGACCACCACGCCCGCCAGCAGCGGGCCGATCACGATGAAGCCGATCAGGCTGAACAGGACGCCGACGGCCAGCCACAGCGAGCCTGCGGAGGCCTGGTCGGCGGCCGCGGCGAGGAACAGGGCCGCGCCGCCGATGCCGGTGAGGACCAGGCCGAGGACCGCGCGGACCGTGCCGGCCTTGCGGTCGCCGGGGGTGCCGGCATCGCGGAGGGCGGCCATCGGGGAGACCTTGCCGGCCCGGCGGGCCGGGATGTAGGCGGCGACGACGGTGACGACGATGCCGAGGACCAGGCCGACGACCGGGGTGGTCCAGCGGACGGTCAGGTCACCGGTGGACAGGTGCATGCCCATCTGGCCCATGAGCTTCATCAGGCCGACGGCCAGGCCGATGCCCGCCGCGACACCGGCGGCGGAGCCGACGATGCCGAGGAGGAGGGCCTCCAGCAGGACCGAGCGGTTGATCTGGCCGCGGTCGGAGCCGATGGCGCGCATCAGGCCGATCTCGCGGGTGCGCTGGGCGACCAGCATCGAGAAGGTGTTGAAGATCAGGAAGATGCCGACGAGGAAGGCGATGCCGGCGAACCCGAGCATCACGTACTTCATGACGTCGAGGAAGCCCATGTCCTTCTTGTTGGCGGCCGTGGACTCCTTGGCGGTCTGCAGCTTGTAGGTGTCCGCGCCGACGGCGGCGGCCACGTTCTTCTTCAGCTGCTCGTCGCTGACGCCGTCCTTGGCGGTGACGCTGATGTGGGTGAAGGTGCCGGGCGCGCCGAGCAGCTTCTCCTGGGCGGTGGCGGTGTCGAAGTAGACGATGGCCGCGCCCGGGTTGGTGACGGTGAAGGAGGCGATGCCGCTGATCTTCGCCCGGACGTCACCGGTGATGGCGATGGTGCGCAGCTCGTCCCCGAGCTTCAGGTGGTGCTTGTCGGCGGTGTCGGCGTCGATCATCATCTCGGTCGGACCGCGCGGGGCCCGGCCGGAGGTGATCTTCATGGACTTGAGCTCGCCGTCGGTCCAGTTGCCGGCGATGGTGGGGGCGCCGGTGGTCGACCCCATGTTCTCGTTCTTGGAGTTGACGACCGTCACGGCCGTCGAGATGACGCCGCCCTCGACGGACTTGACGCCCTCGGCGCCGCGCACCTTCTCCACGGCCGAACCGGGCAGCACCTGCGGGCGGCCCCGGTTCGGGTTCTCCTCGCCGTCGGCCGCTTCCTTGGGGCTGACGGTGACGTCGGAGCTGGTGACGGCGAACAGCTTGTCGAAGGTGGTGTTCATGGTGTCCGTGAACACCAGGGTCCCGCAGACGAAGGCGACCGAGAGCAGGACGGCTATGGCGGACAGCGCCATCCGGCCCTTGTGCGCGAAGAAGTTGCGCCGCGCGGTCTTCATGACGGTCACGAGGTCCGCCCGCGCGCGTCGAAGTCCTTCATCCGGTCCAGGACCTGGTCGGCGGTGGGCGCGTACATCTCGTCGACGATGCGGCCGTCGGCCAGGAAGATGACGCGGTCGGCGTAGGAGGCGGCGACCGGGTCGTGGGTGACCATCACGATGGTCTGGGCGAGCTCGTCCACCGACTGGCGCAGGAACCCGAGCACCTCGGCGCCGGCCCGCGAGTCCAGGTTTCCGGTGGGCTCGTCACCGAAGATGATCGCCGGGCGGGCGGCGAGGGCGCGCGCGACCGCCACGCGCTGCTGCTGGCCGCCGGACAGCTCGGTCGGACGGTGCTTGAGGCGGCCGGCGAGGCCGACGGTCTGCACGACCCGGTCCAGCCACTGCGGGTCGGCCTTGCGGCCCGCGATGTCCATGGGGAGGGTGATGTTCTCCAGGGCGTTCAGCGTCGGGAGGAGGTTGAACGCCTGGAAAATGAAGCCGATCTTGTCGCGGCGCAGCTGGGTGAGCTTCTTGTCCTTGAGACCGGTGATCTCGGTGTCCTCAAGGTGGATCTGACCGCTGGTCACCGTGTCGAGGCCGGCGAGGCAGTGCATCAGCGTGGACTTGCCGGAGCCGGACGGGCCCATGATCGCGGTGAACTGGCCGCGGTGGATGTCCACGTCCACGTGGTCGAGGGCGACGACGCGGGTCTCTCCGGAGCCGTACGCCTTGACGACCTGACGCGCCCGGGCGGCCACGGATCCGCTCCCCCCGCCGCTGCCGTGCCTGGTCTCGGTCATGGCCGTTGTCACGGTGTTTTCTCCCCTGTTGGTCTGCGTACGTCGCCGTGGTGAAGTCTGCTGAACGGCGGTGGCGGGCGCCCTGGTGCCCGTCGCCGTATCCGCCGGGGGGGTAACCCCACCCCGCCCCCGCGGCCCCGTCCATATGAATCAGTTAAAGCCGCCGCAGGCCCTTGGTCCTCCTCCGCCGGGACGAAAGTCCTGTGGGCCCAAATGCTGACGGACCCCTAGGGGACGTCCCCCCTACGGAGGACCGGACGTAGGGGTCACCGCCCGGCGGACCCGCCGCGAGATGGGGATACCGCCGGGCGCACCCCGGTGAGAGGGTGTCCTGCGGCGGACGAAGGGAACGTGATGCACACAGGGGAAAGCGGGACCGGCGCCTCCGGCGGGGAGGTGGCGGGCAGTCCCGGCAGAAAGGTTTCCGCCAATCGGCCCGGACCAGGGCCGGAGGCGGGCAGCGGCGTTCCCGGGCAGAGCCGGCCGCCCGCGAAGGTGGTCGCCTCGCTGATGCTGTCGATGGCCCTGGTCGCCCTCGACACCACGATCGTCTCCACCGCCGTCCCCCAGATCGTCGGGGACATCGGCGGCTTCTCCGTCTTCTCCTGGCTCTTCTCCGGCTACCTCCTCGCGGTCACCGTCACCCTCCCCGTCTACGGCAAGCTCAGCGACACCTTCGGACGCAAACCCGTCCTGCTCTTCGGCACCGCCCTCTTCCTCGCCGGCTCCGTGCTCTGCGCCTCCGCCTGGAACATGGCCGCGCTCATCGCCTTCCGGATCGTCCAGGGACTGGGCGGCGGCGCCCTCCAGAGCACCGTGCAGACCCTGGCCGCCGACCTCTACCCGCTGCGCGACCGCCCGCGCATCCAGGCCCGCATGACCACCGTGTGGGCCAGCTGCGCCCTGATCGGCCCGGCCCTCGGCGGCGTCCTCGCCGGCTACGCGGGCTGGCGCTGGACGTTCCTGATCAACGTGCCGATGTCCGGGCTGGCCCTGTGGCTGACCGGCCGCCACCTCGTCGAGCCCGTACGGTCCCCAGCGCGCCGGGGCCCGGTGGACTGGGCGGGGGCGCTCGGCGTCTTCGCCTGCGGCGGGCTGCTGCTGTTCGCGCTGGTCCAGGGCGGGGTCGCCTGGCCCTGGCTGTCGGCGCCCTCCCTGGGGCTGCTGGGCGCGAGCGCGGTGCTGGCGGCTGTGGTGGTCCGGGTGGAACGCCGGGCCGCGGAACCGATCCTGCCCGGGTGGGTGTGGCGCCGGCGCACCATCGCCGCCGTCAACCTGGCGATGGGGGCACTGGGGCTGCTGATGGTGGCCCCGATGGTGTTCATGCCGACGTACGCCCAGTCCGTCCTCGGGCTCGGGCCGGTCGGAGCCGGGCTGGTCACGGCCCTGATGACCCTGAGTTGGCCCCTGTCGGCCGCCGTCTGCCAGCACGTCTACCGGCGCATCGGCTTCCGCGACACCGCCGCCCTCGGCATGGGGCTGGCCTCCGTGGTCCTGTTCTCCTTCACCCTGCTCCCCTACCCCGCCCGGATCTGGCAGCCGGCGCTGATCATGCTGCTGCTGGGCGCCGCCCTGGGCCTGTTCCAGCTGCCGCTGGTGGTCGGGGTGCAGTCCACGGTGGGCTGGGCCGAGCGGGGCACCACCACGGCCTCGGTGCTGTTCTGCCGCACCGTCGGGCAGAGCGTGGGCGCCGCCCTGATGGGGGCGGTGGCCAACGCCACCGTCGCCGGCCGGCTGGCGCGGGAGCCGCTGCCGGGGCTCCCGCACCGGCTGGACGACGTGTCCCGGGCCCTGGCCGAGCCGGGCAGCCTCTCGCGGGCCGCGTCGGAGCACCTGCGCGGGGCGGTCGCGGCGGCCGTGGACCACATCTTCCTCGGCGCGACGGCCGCCGGGGTGGCGGCGCTGCTGGTCCTCCTCCTGGTGGCCCCCAGGCGCTTCCCCGTCCTCCCGGAACACGAGTGACGACCGCTTGACGACTTGTCATGCACGACCCTCGTGCGTGAGGCTCTCCCCAGGACCACACCCGGGGGGACGACATGGCATCCGCACTCTTCGCACTCGCGTTACTGGCCGCCCTCGCCGGGCCCGTCGCCCTGCGCCTGTACCGCAGACCGGACTTCGTCACCGGCCGCGACGGCCGGCTCTCCACCTCCACCACCCTCGCCCTGGCCTGGACCGTCATCCTGGTCTGGCTGCTCCTCACGATCCTCGGCTACGGGCTCACCGCCGGCGGCGGCATCGGCTACTTCCGCGGCGAGCACGGCCCCCTCTCCTCCCTGACCCCGGTCTACCTCCCCCTGCTCGGCGGCCCGTACCTCGCCCTGATCGCGGCGAAGACCGTCGTCGGGATCCGGGTGGAGAACGGCACCCTGGCCAAACCGGCACCCAAACCCACCGCCACCGGCCGCCGCCCGCTGCGCGAGCTGATCGCCAACGACAGCGGCCGCACCGACCTCGTGGACCTCCAGTACGTGGCCCTGAGCGCGGTCACGATGCTCTACGTCGCCCTCTTCTTCCTCTCCGACGTGGGCGCCGGCCTGCCCGAACTCCCCTCCGAGATCTGGGCCCTGACCGGCGCACCGGCGGGCGCCTACCTGGTGAACAAGATGGCCACCCGCGGCAACCCCGTGATCACCCACGCCGGCCTCGCCGACGGCGTCCTCACCGTCGAGGGCGGCGGCTTCACCGAACCCCGCCTCACCGTGGACGACACCCCCCTCCCGGCCGTCCAGGACCCGGCGACGGGCACCCTCACGGCCACCCTCCCGCCGGAGGTGAAACCCCCGTTCACGGTGGTGGTCACCTCCCGCGGCCTGCGCAGCGACCCGTACCGCCACGAGGCCGCACCGGTCGCGGCGCGGCCGGCGGGCTAGGGTCTGTCGTCAAAGTCCCGTCCGCCCTCCGGGCGACGACGGG
>NZ_JBEZWL010000242.1:0-6300 GCF_040648015.1 Streptomyces sp. NPDC029216
GCCGGGCTCGTGCCGGGTGCGGCACCGACCACCGCGCCCGGCACGGCACCCGGCGCCCAGCCCGCGCCGGGGGCGGGGTCACCGGGGCGCGGGTTCGAGGGCGTGCCGTCGGTGTCCGGGCAGGCCGCGCCGGGGGCCGGGCCGGAGGTCGCGGGGAGGGGGTCGGCCCGTTCACGGCGGGCGTGGTGGGGGGACGCCGTTGCGGCGGTGGCCGCACGCAGGCGCGTGGGGCGGCAGGCGGCGGGCGCCCGTGGGAGCGTGGGGTGGCCGGTGGGTTCCGGGAGGTTTTTGCGGAGGGTGAGGGCCGTCAGGCCGAGGGGGAGGGCCAGGAGGAAGGGGATGCGCCAGCCCCAGGCGGTGAGGGCCTGCGGGGGCAGGAGCGCGGCCAGGAGGGCGGAGGTTCCCGCGCCGGCGAGGAGGCCGAGGGCGACGGTGAAGGACTGCCAGGCGCCGTGGCGGCCGCGGCGGCCCGGCGGTGCCTGCTCGGTCATCAGGGCCACCGCGCCGCCGAACTCCCCGCCCGCGCTGAGCCCTTGCAGGGCGCGCAGCAGGGTGAGCAGCCAGGGCGCGGCGGCGCCGGCCGTTTCCCGGGTCGGGAGCAGGCCGATCAGGGTGGTGGCCAGGGTCATCAGGCCGACGACGAGGATCAGGGTGGGGCGGCGGCCCACCCGGTCGCCGAGGCGGCCGAAGAGCAGGGCCCCGGCGGGGCGCAGGAAGAAGGCCACCGCGAAGGAGGCGTAGGCGGCGAGCAGCGGGCCGGGGCCCGCCGGGCCCGTTCCCGGCGCGGGGGTGAAGAACCGGGTGGCCAGGACCGTGGCGAAGCAGCCGTAGACCCCGAACTCGTACCACTCGACGAAGTTCCCGGCCGCGCCCGCCAGCAGGACCCGGCGCGCGGGCTGAGCGGGCGGAGCAGGCGGGGCGGCGGGGTGCGGGCCGAGGGGGGTCACGTCGTCGGGTCGAGGCGGGTGGCGGTGGTGTCGATGCGGGGGGCGGGGTGGGCGGCGGGGGTCAGGGCGCTGCCGGCCAGCCAGGTGCGCCAGTCCACGTTCCAGTCGCCGAAGCCGTTGTCGAAGGGGGACATCCGGTCGCCGCCGCTGTTGACCACCTCGACGATGTCCCCCTCGCGAACCGTCTCGTAGAACCAGGCGGCGTCCTCGGTGGACATGCCGGTGCAGCCGTGGCTGACGTTCTCCTCGCCCTGCGCCTCGACGGACCAGGGGGCGGCGTGCACGTACTCGCCGCTCCACGTGACCCGGGTGGCGTAGAGGACGGGCAGGTCGTAGAACTCCTTGGTGCCCTTCTTGATGCCGACGGTGTCCCCGCGCATGCGGACCTTGGCCTCCTTGCCCAGGACGACCTTGATGCCGCTGCGGGTCAGGAAGCCGGCCTTGCCGGTGGTGACCGGGATGGTCCTGATGATCCGTCCGTTGCGGCGGACCGTCATCTCGTGGGCGGCGGAGTCGGTGACGGCCTCGATCCGGTCGCCGACGGTGAACTCCAGGGGTTCGGAGGGGCCTCCGTAGCCGTGGTCGCCGAGTTCGACCCCGTCGAGGCCGCTGCGGACGCGGACGACGGTGTGGGCGGGCCAGTAGGTGCGGGGCCGGTAGTGCAGGGTGGCGTCGTCGACCCAGTGCCAGGCGCCCTCGACGTGGGGTTCGGAGGTGACCTGGAGGGCCTGTTCCACGCGGGCGCGGGCCTCGGGGGCGTCGGCGGGTACGGGGTGGCTGAGTTCGGCGGTGACGATCTCGCCGGCGCCGTACGTCCCGGGGCGGGGGCCGAACTCGGCGGTGAGGCGGCCCCCTTCGGCGGCGGGCCGCGCGGTCCGGAAGGCCAGGGTCACGCCGACGGGGGTGCCGTCGCCGTCCTGGGCGCCGACCTGCACGGTGTAGCCCTCCCCCGCCCGCAGCGGTTCGGTGTTGTGCCAGCGGCCGCTGTCCGGGGTGAGCTCCCCGGCCAGCCGGCGGCCGTGCGCGTCGCGTACGGTCACGTCGGTCAGCCGGCCCGCCTCCGACCGGGCGAGGGCGATCTCCAGGGGGCCGCCGGGGGCGGTCGGGAGCGTGGCGGTGCTGCCGAGGGCCGGGTTCCACATCAGGGCCGCGGCTCCGTGGGCGGTGGCCCGGACCCGCTGCTCCCGCCAGGCTCCGCACGGCCCGCTCGCGAAGGCGGGGGCGGCGCACCAGCGGGCGGCGGGCGCGCCGCCCCGGTCCAGGGCCCGGGCGTCCAGGGCCCGTCCGACGAGCAGGGTGACGGCGGCGTCCCGCGCGGCGGGCGCGGCCGGCTCCTGCGGGGCACCGGTCCCCGAGGTCCGGCCGGGTGCGGCGGCGACGGCCAGCAGGGCTCCCGTCAGCGCGGCCGCCGTGCTCCACGCCTTCGTCCGCGATGTGGCCACGCAGCCCTCCCAGTTGTCGTGCGTCCGGATGGCAGCATCAAAAGCGACAGGAAGCCGAACCGATGATCGTAAACTCGGTTCTGGGGCCGAACGGGCACTCCAAGTGAACCCGGACGGAGCAGGGGCCGGCGCAGCGGAACGGCCCGGTCCCGCGTCCCGTAGGCTCGGCGGATGGCGAAGTACTTCGACGTGCACCCCGAGAACCCTCAGCGGCGCACCATCAGCGGCGTGGCCGACAGCATCCGCTCCGGCGCGCTCATCGCATATCCCACGGACTCCTGCTTCGCGCTGGGGTGCCAGCTGGGCAACCGGGAGGGCCTGACGCGGATCCGGCAGATCCGCGAGCTCGACGACAAGCACCACTTCACGCTCGTGTGCCAGAACTTCGCGCAGCTGGGGCAGTTCGTGCACGTGGACAACGACGTGTTCCGCGCGATCAAGGCGTCGACCCCCGGCCCCTACACGTTCATCCTCAAGGCCACCTCGGAGGTGCCGCGCCAGCTGCAGCACCCGAAGAAGAAGACGGTCGGGGTGCGGATCCCCGACCATCTGGTCACCCAGGCGCTGCTGGAGGAGCTGGGCGAGCCGCTGCTGTCCAGCACCCTGCTGCTGCCCGGTGAGGACGAGCCGATGACCCAGGGCTGGGAGATCAAGGAGCGGCTCGACCACGTGGTGGACGCCGTCGTCGACTCCGGGGACTGCGGGACCCGGCCGACGACCGTCATCGACTTCTCCACGGGCGAGGCCGAGATCGTCCGCCGGGGGGCCGGCGACACCGCCCGCTTCGAGTAGGGGGGTGGCCGGGACCCGTCAGGAGAGGCCGTAGCGGCGGACCGTCTCCTCCTGCTGTGCGATGCGGTGCATGGCCCGGAGGATCGGCTCGAAGAGGATGGTGGCGGCGACGGCCGCCTCCACCCGCTCCGCCTCCGAGGGGTAGGTCTCCACGAAGTCCAGGTCGTGGACTGCGACCTGGTGCATCATCCGGGCGTAGGGGGTCATCATCTCCGCGTCCCACGGGTAGCCCAGCCGGATCAGCGAGGCGACCGCCTCCACCAGCGAGGTGTGGTCCGGGTTGAGCGGGGCGAGCTCGCGGGCGCTGTCCCAGCCCAGCTCCTCCAGCAGCCGGTCGACCTCCCGGCGCGCCGTCACCTGGGCCTCGTCGCCCTCCTCGGCGTCCGGCGCGGGCGGGTGCGGCAGCGCCCACAGGGCCGCGCCCAGGCGGATCGAGCGGCCCAGGGAGTCGTCGTCCACGTGCTTGAGCACCTCCCCCGCCGCCGCCACCGAGAGCCCGCCGACCTGGAGCAGGGTGCGGACGAGGCGCAGCCGGCGCAGGTGGGCCTCGTCGTAGTCGGCGGTGGTGGCGCTGATCCGGCGGCCGGGCGCCAACAGGCCTTCGCGCAGGTAGTACTTGATGGTCGCGGTGGAGACGCCACTGCGTTCGCTCAGCTCTGACAGCCGCATCCCTTGCGCCTTTCCTTGGATAGCGCCACTATCTCATCACGCCCTGTTGGACAGCAGCGCTATCCAACCCCCATCATCCGGAGGCCTCGTGTCCGCCAAGCCGATTCCGGGCCGCACCACCGCCGCCCTCGAAGGTGACGCCGTGGTCCTGCTGATCGGGATGCGCATCAACCACTTCTGGGCCGTGCACTCCTGGCTGCCCGTCTTCACGGCCATGCCCCGGATGCTGCGCGAGCTGAAGAAGGACAAGGCGCGCGGGCTGCTCCACCACGTCCTGCTGACGGCCTCGCCGCGCACCTACTACGTGGTCCAGTACTGGGAGTCCAAGGAGAAGCTCTACGCGTACGCGGCGGCGCCCGACGCCCTGCACCACCGGGTGTGGGCGGCGATCAACCGCAAGGAACGGGCCGGGAAGCTGCGCGGCCACGTGGGGGTCTGGCACGAGACGTACGTCGCGCCCCAGGGCGGGTACGAGGCGATCTACTTCGACATGCCCCCGAACGGGCTGGCGGCGGCCACGGGGGTGCTGCCGCTGGAGAAGCGCGGGCGCCGGGGCGCCGACCGCTTCGCCTACCGTCCGGCGGCACCACAAGCACCGAAGCGATAGGGAGAACGATGTTCCAGCACGGCAGTACCCGGCGCACCGCCGCACGACGGGCCGGCCTCGTGGCCGTGGCCGGCCTGAGCCTCGCGCTCGTGGCGGCGTGCGGCGGCAAGGACACCGGGTCCGGCTCCTCCTCGTCCGCGTCCTCGAAGGGCGGCGGCTCCTGGCAGGTGGGCGACTGCGGCGGCCCCGACCCCAAGCAGGCACCGGACGGGTACCGGGCGATGGGCTGCGACGAGTCCGGCGCGACCTTCAAGGCGCTGGAGGTCACCTCGGCCGGCATCCTCCCCGGTTCGGTCCAGTGCCCGGCCGGCACGGACCTGATGATCCGGGTGTCCGTGTCGTACGGCTCCTCCAAGGACAAGCCCAAGGGCAGCGGCATCCCCACCCACACGGTCTGCGGGCGCAACCTCTCCGGCGACCACCCCGGGGACGCGGGGGCGGGCGGCGGGCAGCTGGTGAAGGGGGACTGCGTCTCCTCCACCGCCCAGGAGGTGGCCTGCGCATCCGCCGGGCGCGACGCCTTCAAGGTGCTCGACCTGGTCAAGGAGAAGGAGCAGTGCCCGTCGGGCACCACCGAGCCCATGGAGCTGACCCTGTCCATCGGGCGCCCCTACGACGTGATCTGCACCGAGCCCGTCTAGGCCCGCGCACGCCCCGGCACGCCCCGGCACGCCCCGGCAAAGAAGAGGCAAAGCCGGAAGGCGGGCCGGGCGGGGGCGGCCCACGATGGAGGCATGAACGCGGGACGGTACGAGCTGACGTTCCCCGGCGGCGCCGGGGCGGGCGGGGACACCGTGGTCGTCGACCGGACGGAGTCGACCGGCCCCGGCGGGCATCCGGTCTACGCCGACGCCACCGGCATCGTGCGCGCGGAGATCAGCGACCGGGGCGAGGTGCGCATGCTGGCCTCGGGCGGCCACCAGGCCCCCTCGCAGCCCGTGACGGCGCGCCCGCTGCCGCAATCCTGACCGCGCCCCCGCCGTGTGGGCCGACGGTGCGAAACGGGGCCTCCCCCGCTCGTGCCTGCGGCCGCCACGCCCGCGCACCGTCCGATAGTCGTCTGGGTCATGACGTACGGGACCCGCACGGCGACCCCGGAGGAACACGCGATGGACAGCGCAGGACTGCCGCGCCGCAAGGCCCTGCTGGCCGGCGGCCTGGCGGCGCTCGCCGCGGGCACGCTCTCGGCCTGCACGGCGGCCACCACGCCCGGCGGCACCGCCCGGGCCCGGCCCGAGCCCGCAGCGCCCAATCCGGCCGCGAGCACCCCGGCCGCGGCCTACGCGCGGCTGATGGAGGGCAACAAGCGCTGGGTGGACGGCAACCTCCAGCACCCCGACCGGGACCCCACGCGCCGTCAGCTGGTCGCCCAGAGCCAGACGCCGTTCGCGGTGATCCTGTCCTGCATCGACTCCCGGGTGCCGCCGGAGCTGCTCTTCGACACCGGGCTCGGCGACATGTACGTCCTGCGCACGGGCGCGCAGGCGGTCGGCCCGGTGGTCACCGGCTCCGTGGAGTTCGGGCCGCTGACCTCGGCCACCCCGCTGGTCATGGTGCTCGGGCACCAGCGCTGCGGCGCCGTCGACGCGGCCTACAAGGCGGCGCGCGACGGGAAGCCCCTGCCGGGCAACCTGGAGGCGATCGCGAAGGCACTGCGGCCGGCGTACGAACAGACGGTGAAGGAGGGCGGCCCGGACCCGGTGGACCGGATGATCCGCGCCCAGGTCAGGCTGACGGCGGACGACCTGCGCGCGCACAACATGGACAAGCCGGAGCTCGTCTCCCGCATCCTCCAGGCCGAGGGCCGTGGCCTCGCCATGATCTTCTGCCGGACCAAGCGCAC
>NZ_JBEZWL010000243.1:0-6231 GCF_040648015.1 Streptomyces sp. NPDC029216
GCCTCGACCACGTCCACGTCGGCGGCGGAGAGCCCGGCACTGGCCAGGGCCTGTTCGATCACCCGCTGCTGGGCGGGGCCGTTGGGGGCGGTGAGGCCGTTCGAGGCCCCGTCCTGGTTCACCGCCGAGCCGCGGACCACCGCGAGGACCGGGTGGCCGTTGCGCAGGGCGTCCGAGAGCCGCTCCACGAGCAGCACGCCCACTCCTTCCGCCCAGCCGGTGCCGTCGGCTCCGGCGGAGAAGGCCTTGCAGCGGCCGTCGGCGGCCAGTCCGCGCTGGCGGCTGAACTCGATGAAGGCGCCGGGGCCGGCCATCACGGTCACCCCGCCCGCCAGGGCCATGGAGCATTCGCCCTGGCGCAGGGCCTGGACGGCGAGGTGCAGGGCGACGAGGGAGGAGGAGCAGGCCGTGTCGACGGTGACCGCGGGCCCTTCCAGGCCGAAGGTGTAGGAGAGCCGGCCCGAGATGACGCTGCCCGAGTTGCCGGTGCCGAGGAAGCCTTCGACCCCTTCGGGCACCGTCTGGAGGGAGGAGGCGTAGTCGTGGTACATGACGCCCGTGAACACGCCGGTCCGGGAGCCGCGCAGGGTGGCCGGGTCGATGCCGGCGCGTTCGAACACCTCCCAGGAGGTTTCCAGGAGGAGCCGCTGCTGGGGGTCCATGGCGAGGGCCTCGCGCGGGGAGATCCCGAAGAAGGCGGCGTCGAACTCGGCCGCGTCGTAGAGGAATCCGCCCCGGAGGGTGCTGCTGGATCCGGTGGTGCCGCCGCTCGCGGAGAGCAGGTCGAGGTCCCAGCCGCGGTCCTCGGGGAAGCCGGCGATGGCGTCGGTGCCCGCGGTGAGCAGCCGCCACAGGTCCTCGGGGGAGCGTACTCCGCCGGGGTAGCGGCAGCCCATGGCGACGATGGCGACGGGTTCGTCCGTGGTGGTTCCGGCGGGGGCGGCCGTGCGGGTGCCGCTTCCGGTCCGGGGGGCGTCGGTCAGCCGGGCCAGGAGGTGGCGGGCGAGGGCGTCCGGGGTGGGGTGGTCGAAGACCAGGCCGGCCGGGAGGCGTACGCCGGTGGCCGAGGCGAGCCGGTTGCGCAGTTCGACGGCGGTCAGCGAGTCGAAGCCGAGTTCCCGGAAGGCCTGCCCGGCCTGGACGGATTCGGGGCGGCCGTGGCCCAGTACGGCGGCGGCGTGGGTACGGACGAGGTCGACCAGCAGGGCGGTCCGGCCCGCCTCGGGCAGGGCGCCCAGTCGCTCCGCCAGGGCGGAGCGGGTGCCGTCGTGCGCGGTGGCCGTGGTGGCCTCGGTGCGGCGTACGGGGGTGGGGACCAGGTCCCGCAGCAGGGCGGGCAGGGTGCCCGCGCGGGCCTGCTCGCGCAGGACGGGCAGGTCCCAGCGGACGGGTACGAGCAGGGGTTCGGCGGAGCCGAGGGCGCGGTCGAGGAGTCCGAGGCCCTCGTCGGTCTCCAGGGCGAGGAGTCCGGAGCGGCCGATGCGGCGCCGGTCGGCCTCGGCGAGGTCGGCGGTGAGGGTGCTGCTGCGGGCCCACAGGCCCCAGGCCAGGGAGACTCCGGGCAGGCCGGCCGCGCGGCGCTGCTGGGCGAGGGCGTCCAGGGCGGCGTTGGCGGCGGCGTAGTTGCCCTGGCCGGGGTTGCCGAAGAGGCCGGCGGCCGAGGAGAACAGGACGAAGGCGGAGAGGTCCAGGTCGCGGGTGAGCTCGTGCAGGTGGAGGGCGCCCGCCACCTTGGGTGCGAACACGCCCTGGATCCGCTCGGGGGTGAGGGCGGGGACGACGCCGTCGTCGGTGACGCCCGCCGCGTGGACGACCGCGGTCAGCGGGTGCTCGGCGGGGAGCGCCGCCAGCAGGGCGGCCAGCGCCTGCCGGTCGGCCACGTCGCAGGCGACGGTGTCCACCACGGCTCCCCGGGCGGCGAGTTCGGCCGCGAACTCCTGTGCGCCTTCCGCGCCGGGGCCGCTGCGGCTGAGGAGCAGCAGCCTGCGGACGCCGTGCCGGGCCACGAGGTGATGGGCCACCAGGCGTCCCAGCGTGCCGGAGGCGCCCGTGACCAGGACGGTGCCGTGCGGCGGGAACGTAGGGGCCGGGCCGGGCTCCGCCGCCCCGGTTTCCTGTCCGGTCGCCGGCGTGTCGGCGCGTACCAGGCGGGGGACGAGCAGGGCTTGCCCGCGCACCGCCAGCTGCGGTTCGCCCGTGGCGGCAGCGGCGGCGAGCAGGCCCGGGTCCACGCCCGCGGCGCCGCACCCGGTATCGGCCTCGGCGGCGGTCTCCGTGTCGGCCTCGGTGTCGGCCTCGGTGTCGAGGAGGAGGAAACGGCCGGGGTTCTCGGACTGCGCCGAGCGCACCAGCCCCCAGACGGCGGCCTGTGCCGGGTCGGCGCCCTCCGCCGGGCCGGTGGCGACGGCACCGCGGGTGACGACCAGCAGGCGGGAGGCGGCGAAGCGTGCGTCCGCGAGCCATTCCTGGACGAGGGCGAGTGCGGCCCGCGCCGCCTCGGCGGGCCGGTCGGCCGGGTCCGCCCCGGTGGTGTGCCCCCCGGCCGTCGCGGCGACCGTGACCGCCACCGTCTCGGGGACCGGAGCGTCCTCGGCGCGCAGGGCCTGGAGCGAGTCGAGCAGGGTGGCCGGGGCGGGCGCGGCGTTCCCGGCGGCGGGGTCCACCGGGACCCACACCGGGCGGAAGAGGCCGTCGCCGCCGGTAGCGGCGGCGGCCAGCTGCTCGGCCGCCACGGGCCGCAGCACCAAGGAGTCCACGGAGAGCACGGGCCGGCCGGCGCCGTCCGCGAGGAGCAGCGTGACGGCGTCCTCCGCGTCCGGGGCGGGGGCCAGGCGCAGCCGCAGCGTGGTGGCTCCGGTCGCGTGCAGGGTCACCCCGTTCCATTCGAAGGGGATACGGGGCCCGTCAGCGTGCGGGCCGGTGTCGCCGAGGCCGGCGGTGTGGAGGGCGGCGTCGAAGAGCGCGGGGTGCAGGCCGAATCCGGTGGTGTCGGTTCCGTCGGGCAGGGCGATCTCGGCGAAGAGTTCCGCGCCGCGCCGCCAGCCCGCCCGGACCCCCCGGAACAGGGGCCCGTACTCCAGGCCGAGGCCGGTCATACGGTCGTAGAGGGCTGCGGGGTCGGCGGGTTCGGCGCCGGCCGGGGGCCACGGGGTGAGCGCGGAGGGGTCCGGGACGGTTGCGGGGGCGGGCGCCAGCAGACCGGAGGCGTGGCAGGTCCAGGCGTCGGCGGCGAGTGCCGCGTCCGGCTGGGAGTAGAGCCGCACGCCGCGCCGGCCGTCGGCGTCGGCGGCGTCGACGACGGCCTGGAGCTGCACCCCGCCCTGTGCGGGCAGGACGAGCGGTGCCTCCAGGGTGAGTTGCTCGATCCGGCCGCAACCCACCTGGTCCCCGGCTCGGATGGCCAGCTCGACCAGGGCGGTGCCCGGCAGGAGGGGGCTGCCGAGCACGCGGTGGTCGGCGAGCCACGGGTGCGTGGCGAGCGACGCGCGGCCCGTCAGCAGGACGCCCTCGCCGTGGGCCGGGGTCACGACGGCGCCGAGCAGGGGGTGGTGGGCGGGGCGCAGGCCGGCGCCGGAGAGGTCGCCGGTGGCGGGCCGGGTGTCGAGCCGGTACTCCTCGCGCTGGAAGGCGTAGGTGGGCAGGTCCACGCGGCGGGCGTCGCGGCCCGCGAACACGGCGGCCCAGTCGACGGGGGAGCCGTGGACGTGGAGGCGGGCCAGGGCGGTGGTGACGGCCAGGTCCTCGGGCCGGTCGGCGCGCAGGGCGGGGACGACGACCGCGTGCTCGTCGAGGAGGTTCGCGGCCAGGGCGGACAGCACACCGCCGGGGCCGATCTCCAGGAAGGTGCCCGCGCCTTCGGCGGCGAGGGAGTCGACCGCGTCGGCGAACCGCACTGCCTCACGGACGTGCCGCACCCAGTAGTCGGCGGAGCGGAACTCGTCGGCCGGCACCGGGCGGCCGGTGAGGGTGGAGACGACGGGCACGGCCGGGGTTCCGAAGGAGACGCCCTCGAAGGCCTGGCGGAACCGGTCCAGCATCGGGGCCATCAGCGGGGAGTGGAAGGCGTGGGAGACCGGCAGTTCCCTGACCTTGCGGCCCTGGGCGGCGAGCCGGTCGACCACCGCGGCCACGGCCTCGGCGGCGCCCGACACCACCACGGAGGCGGGCCCGTTGACGGCGGCGACGCCGGCCCGGTCCTCGTACCCGGACAGCAGCTCCCGCACCTCCTGTTCGGTGGCCTCGACGGCGGCCATCACTCCCCCGGCGGGCAGGGCCTGCATGAGCCGGGCGCGGGCGGCCACCAGGCGGGCCGCGTCGTCGAGGGAGAACACCCCGGTCACGTGGGCGGCCGCGAACTCGCCCACCGAGTGCCCGGCCAGCAGGTCCGGGCGCACGCCCCAGGACTCCATCAGCCGGAACAGCGCCACTTGGAGGGCGAACAGGGCCGGCTGTGCGTGGCCCGTCCGGTTCAGCAGGTCGGCGTCCGTGCCGAACACCACCTCCTTCACGGGGAGTTCGAGGTGCGGGTCCAGGGCGGCGCAGACGGTGTCGAAGGCCTCGGCGAACACGGGGAAGGCGGCGTGCAGTGCGCGTCCCATGTGCGGGCGCTGGCTTCCCTGGCCCGAGAAGAGGAACGCGGTCCGGCTGCGGGGCAGGACCACGCCCGTCGCCGCGCTGCTGTCCGCGGTGTCGGCGGTGCTCTCGCCCCGCGCCAGCAGGTCCAGGGCCCGGCGCAGCCCTTCGGGGTCCGAGGCGACGATCGCGGCGCGGTGGTCCAGTGCGGCCCGGGTGGTCGCCGTGGAGAGGCCGAGGTCGGCGAGGGACTGTCCGGGGTGCTCGGCGGTGTGGCGCAGCAGGCGGGCGGCCTGCCCGCGCAGGGCGGCCGCGTTCTTCCCGGACAGCAGCACGGGCGTGCACCCGGTGGCGGGACGGACGACCGGCTCCCGACCGGGGTCGGGCTGCGGCTCCGGGTGCGGCGGTTCCTCCAGGACGATGTGGGCGTTGGTGCCGCTGAACCCGAACGAGGAGACGGCGGCCCTGCGGGGCCGGTTGCCCGCCGTCCACGGGACGGGCTCGGTGAGCAGGCGGACCGCGCCGGAGGACCAGTCGACGTGCGGGGTCGGGGAGTCCACGTGCAGGGTCCTGGGGAGCAGGCCGTGGCGCATGGCCTCGACCATCTTGATGACTCCGCCGACGCCGGCCGCGGCCTGGGTGTGCCCGATGTTGGACTTCAGCGAGCCCAGCCAGAGGGGCTGCTGCGCCGAACGGCCCTGTCCGTAGGCGGCGATGAGGGCCTGGGCCTCGATCGGGTCGCCGAGGGTGGTGCCCGTTCCGTGGGCTTCCACCGCGTCCACGTCGGCGGGGCTCAGCCGGGCGTCGGCGAGGGCGTGGCGGATGACCCGCTGCTGGGAGGGGCCGTTGGGTGCGGTGAGGCCGTTGGAGGCGCCGTCCTGGTTGACGGCCGAGCCGCGGACCACCGCGAGGACCGGGTGGCCTTTGCGGCGGGCGTCCGAGAGCCGCTCCACCAGGAGCATGCCGAGGCCCTCGCCCCAGCCGGTGCCGTCGGCGGCCGCCGCGAAGGGCTTGCAGCGGCCGTCGGCGGCCAGGCCGCGCTGGCGGCTGAAGTCCACGAAGGAGGTGGGAGTGAGCATGGTGGTGACGCCGCCCGCGAGGGCCAGGTCGCATTCGCCCTGGCGCAGGGCCCGCACTGCCAGGTGCAGGGCGACGAGGGAGGAGGAGCAGGCCGTGTCCACGGTGACGGCCGGCCCTTCGAGGCCGAAGGTGTAGGACACCCGGCCGGAGACCACGCTGGCCGCGCTGCCGGTGCCGATGTAGCCGTCGACGTCCTCCACCGCCTGCTGGAGCAGGGCGGAGTGGTCGTGGTACATGACGCCGGTGAACACCCCGGTCCGGCTGCCCTTGAGCGAGGTGGGGTCGATGCCGGCCCGTTCGAAGGTCTCCCAGCAGGATTCCAGGAGGATCCGCTGCTGGGGGTCCATCGTGAGTGCCTCGCGGGGCGAGATCTCGAAGAGGCCGGCGTCGAAGAGGTCGATGCCGTCGAGGAATCCGCCTGCGCGGACGTGGCTGGTGCCCCGGGTGTCCGGGTCGGGGTCGTAGAGCCCTTCCAGGTCCCAGCGGCGGGGGCGTGGGCGCTCGGCTGGTCGTGTCCGGGGCCGTGGCCGGGGCCGTGGCCGTGTCCGTGTCCGTGGCCGTGGCCGCGCACCGCCTCGC
>NZ_JBEZWL010000244.1:0-6143 GCF_040648015.1 Streptomyces sp. NPDC029216
CCGGACCCGGGGGCCGCAGCGCCCGGGGTCGTGGAGCCGGCGGCCCCGGACCCGGGGGGCATGGCGCCGGAAGCCGGGAAGGCGCCGGAGGCGGCGCCCGGTGCCGTGGGGCCGGCGGCCGGGGTGCCGGGGGCCGGCGGGTCGGGGACCGGGGCCGCCGAGGCCATCCGCTGCGGCGTCCAGAACGCGGCGGCCTCCCGCGCGGTCCAGCGCCCGGCCGCGGCCTCGGCACTCGCGGACTCCAGGCCGGGCAGCGACCCGCCCGGCAGCAGCAGGGCGGCGGTCGTCGCCGCCAGGGTGAGCGTACGCAGCATGTCTCGTTCCTGTTCGTGACGGCCTGTACGGCGTGTACGGCCTAGACGGCCTGGGGGAAACGCAGCAGCCGGTCCGGGTCGTAGGTGCGCCGGACCCGCTCCAGGCGGGGGAGGTTCGGCCCGTAGTAGGCCTCGCGCCAGCCGGCCAGCTTCGGGTCGGCGTAGTTCTGGTACGCCCGGCCGCCCGCCCACGGGCGCAGGGCCCGCCACAGCCCGTCGAGCCAGCCCTGGTGCCGGGCCACCTCGGCGGCGGTCGCGGACGGCGGCCAGTACGCGAGGTACTGGGCCAGGAAGGCGCTGTCGCGGTGCACGAAGGCGGTGGCGCCGGCGGGCACCCGGTTCACGGCCCCGCCGCACACCCCGTCGAACTGGACCACGCCCAGCCCGCCCGGCGGCGCCGCCCGCCCGTACCGTCCGACGGCGTCCAGGACCGCCCCGACCGCCGCGTCCGGCAGCCCGGGCCCGCCCCAGAAGTCGGAGCGGGCCGCGTACGAGTCCCGGCCCAGCCGCCCCCGGGGATCCCGGCCGGGCAGCCGCCCCGGCAGCCGGCACTGCTCGGGACCGCCCTCCGGGCAGCCCGCCATGGCCCGCAGGGTGTCCCCGTAGCCCCGTACGGTGACCCAGGCGTCCAGCGGCTCCCGCCCCACCAGGCCCGATAGCCGGGCCAGTTCGCGCTCCAGCTCCCCGCGGCCGTCGAGGCACACCGCCCGGACGGCCAGGGCGGCGGGGGCCCCGGACCCCACCGTGAACTCGGCCTGGCTCCAGAACGGGTCCGGCAGCCCGCCCAGCCAGCGCTGCCAGCCGCGCACCACCGCCGCCGAGTCCGCGCCGGGCCAGTGCAGTTCGGCGAAGGCGGCGTCCCCGGCCGGATGGGTCCGCAGGCGGAACTCGGTGACCACCCCGAAGTTGCCGCCCCCGCCGCCGCGCAACGCCCAGTACAGTTCCGGGTCCTGATCGGCGCCGGCCTCGCGGACCGTCCCGTCCGGGGTCACCACGCGGGCGCCCGTGAGCCGGTCGGAGGTGGTGCCGTGGGCCCGGGAGGCGATTCCCAGGCCGCCGCCGAGGGTGAGGCCCGCGATGCCGACGGAGGGGCACAGCCCGGCGGGGACGCCCAGGCCGCGTCCGGCCAGGGCCGCGTGCACGTCGGCCAGCCGGGCGCCGGCCCCCACGTGCACCTCGTCCCCCGTGACCGCCACCCCGGCCATGGCCCCGACGTCGACCACGAGCCCGCCGGCCACCGTGGACCAGCCGGCGTAGCCGTGCCCGCCGCCGCGCGGCACCACGGCGGCGGCCGAGCGGCGCGCGAAGTCCAGGCAGACGGCCACGTCGCCGGCGTGCGCCGGATAGGCCACGGCGCCGGGGGCGACGGAGTCGTAGCGGGGCTGGAACAGCTGCCGGGCCTCGGCGTAGTCCCCGTCCCCCGGAAGGACCACCCGCCCGTCCATCGCCCGGGCCAGCGCCCCGAAGTCCGGCCCGGCGGCTCCCGCCCGGGAGGCCCGCGCACGGGGGGCGGCCACCGCGGGGGAGCCGGCGCGCCCGCCCGCCGCGGCGGCGCCGAGCACGGCGGCGGCCGCTCCCGCGAGGACCCGGCGGCGTGGAAAATTCATACTTCCTTCCTGCCACCGCCCACCGCGATCGAGACGAAGGCGGGCCCGCCGAAGCCGAGTTGTCCCCCGAACGGCGCAATCCGGCCCGCCACGACGAAAGGTGTCCCGGCATCAGCCCACCCGGCCGGGCACCGGCCCGGGCCCCGGACCGGCGCGGCGGGGGAGGGGGTCAGGGCGCCGGTGGTTTGCGGGACAGGACGAAGCCCTGGGGGCCGTGTTCCCCTTCGTCGGGCCGGCGGACCAGGCGGGCCACCTCCGCCAGCCCGGCCTCAGTCAGCAGGCCGGCCATCACCCCGGGCGGGGTCCCGTCCGCGTCGACGACCGCCGCAGCCCCCTCGGCGGGCTCCGGGCGGCGCGGCTCGTCGTCCCCGGCCGCGAACGCGACCAGCGCGTAGCCGCCGGGCGCCAGCACCCGGGCGAACTCGGCGAAGAGGTCCGGGAGTTCCCCCGGCGGGGTGTGGGCGGTCCCGTACCAGGAGAGGACCCCGCCCAGCGTCCCGTCCGCCACGTCCAGCCCGGCCATCCGTCCGACCTCGAAGCGCAGCCCCGGATACGTGCGCCGGGCCACCGCCACCATCGCGGGGGAGAGGTCGACGCCGAAGGCGCGCACCCCGCGCCGGTCCAGGTACGCCGTCATCCCGCCCGGACCGCAGCCCAGGTCGGCGACCGCCCGGCCCTGGCCGCGCGCGTACGCGGCGAACGCGTCCAGCAGGGCCCGGTCGAGCGGCCGCACGACCGGTTCGTCCAGCGGCGGCCGGGCCCGGTCGACGGCGACGAGCTCGTGGGACGCCCGTACGGCGGGGAAGCGCGGGGTGGCTGTCATGCTCCTGCACATTAGTGGGGCGGAGCGCCGGATTCACCGGCCCCCGCCCCCACCCCTCACCCCCCGGCCAGCGGGCTGGGCAGCCGCGTCCACTGGTCCCCGGGCACCCCCGGGCTCAGCCGCATCAGGGTGAGCGCCTTCACCGGCAGCGGCCCCCGCAGCAGCTCCGAGTCGGCGGTCGGCTCCAGGCCGTCCAGGCCCGCCGCGAGCGCCTCCCCGAAGGCCCGTTCCGAGCCCGCCGTCGCCGCGAGCGCCCCGGCCGCCAGGGAGCCGAACATCTTGCGCCGCAGCACCGTCTCGTCGTCCGTCACCAGCCGGCCGGACAGCGGCGGCACCGGCAGGCCGTGCCGGGTCAGCCGGGCCGGACTGATCCGGATGTCGGCCAGATCGCGGTAGACCAGCCGCAGCGGACTGCCGTCGGCCGCCAGGACGACCAGGAGGTTCTGCCCGTGGGCCTCCAGCGCCACCCCGAGCTCCAGCACCCGC
Source organism: Streptomyces sp. NPDC029216 (assembly GCF_040648015.1). Taxonomy (NCBI): domain Bacteria; kingdom Bacillati; phylum Actinomycetota; class Actinomycetes; order Kitasatosporales; family Streptomycetaceae; genus Streptomyces; species Streptomyces sp. NPDC029216. The sequence continues at coordinate 3,231 of NZ_JBEZWL010000244.1, forward strand.
AGGCACACCGACAGCGCCAGCCGCGCGAACCTCGCCTGCCACCGCGGCGAACGGGCCAGTTCCGTCCCCGCCAGCGCCGCCACCGGCACGACCCGCTCCCCGGCCCGCGCGTACGCCTCCGGCGGCTCGCGGAGCACCGCCGCCAGGTCCGGGCTGTACGCCGTGGCCGCACCCAGGGTGCGGGTGATGTGCAGGCGGCCGTCCAGCCGCTCGGCCAGCGCGTGCGCGAAGGCCGAGACCACGGCGGCCGTCTCGACGGAGTAGGCGGAGATGTCCCGGACCGAGGAGGTCAGCCGGGTGCTCAGGGCCGTCTTCACATGGGCGCCCCCCGCCGCCGGCGCGAGCGTGCGCAGCGCCATCAGCGGGTGCGCCGCCGGCCCCGGCAGGACCTCCTCGCCCTTCAGGACGTGCTCGGCCTGCCACGGGTGCACCGGGACCAGGATCCGGTCCCCGTCGCGCAGCCGCTCCGGCCACTCCCCGCTCACCAGGCACTCCCGCGTCCGTACGGGGACCAGCCCGAGTTCGACCAGCGGCCCGTGCTCCGGCGCGTACGCCAGCTGCTCGGCCACCGAGAACCCGGGCCGGGAACGGCAGTTGGGGTGGTACGGATGCCCGTCGACCACCCGCTGCTCCCACTCCCGGGTGCTGCGCGGCTCCGCCCGCTCCCCCTGCGGCTGCCCGGCCCGGGACAGCGCGAGGGAGGCGGTGCTGTCGTCCAGTTCGGCGGCGAAGGAGGCGAAGGCGGCCCCGAGGGGCCCGGCCGCGCCGTGCGGCACCCGCAGGGCCTCGACCAGCCGGGCCGCCTGCCGGTACGCGCGGCCGTCGAGCCGCACCTCGGTGACGTAGGCGTCCGTCGCGTACGGGTCCGGGCGCGGCCCCTCCAGCCGTCCGCCCCCGGCCAGCAGCAGCGCCAGGGAGTCCGGCCCCCGCTCCCGGCCCACCACCCACGGCAGCGGTTCGAAGGCCAGGGCCCGCCAGAGCCGGGTCAGCACGGCGGAGCGCGCGCCGTCCAGCGCGGCCTCGTACGCCGGCCCGAGCCCGGGCCGTACGCCGGCCAGCGCGGCGGCGACCGCCTCCTCGGCGGCACCCGCCGCGGAGGGCCCGGGGTCGGGCGGGGAAACGTGCGTGCTGCGGTCCAGGGTCCCGTTCCTTTCGGATCGCCTCGACTGAGGGCATTACCCGATGATCAAGTCATCATCCCGGATACTGAAGATCATGGCCGGTGCACCCTCCCGCGGACGCCGGCGCACCGACGCCCCGAAGCCCGAATGGAACCAGTGGACCTCAACGCCGCCGACGCCTACGCCGCCGCCCCGCTCCTGAACTGCCTGCTGCGGGAGGTCACCGACGCCGAGGGCGGGCGGGTCCACCGGCTGCGCGGCAGCGGCCGGCTCCTGCGGGTGGGCGGCGGACGCCGCCCCGCGGACCCCGAGCTGCGCACCGAGGACGGCTGGCACCCGCTCGGCCACGCCGACCTCGTCAAGCTCGTCTCCGACGAACTGCTGCGCTACACGGGTGTCTCCAATGACGAGCTGCCGGTGGAGATGGGCGACAGCCGCGACACGGTCGCCGCGCTGCTGGCCGCCCGGGCCGCCGCCGAGGCGCCCGAGGACCCGTACGTCCGTTCCGAGCAGGCCCTGCTCATGGGCCACCCGCACCACCCCGCGCCCAAGACCCGCGGCGGCGGCCCCGCCGCGAGCTGGCTGCCGTACGCCCCCGAGGCGCACGCCCGCTTCCCGCTCGTGATGCTGGGCCTGCGCGAGGACCAGGCCGTCGAGGAGGGCGGCCCGGCCGCCGCGGCGGCGGTCGACGCGCTGGCCAGGATCCTCGACGGCCCGCGGCCGCCCGCCGGCTACCGGGCGCTGCCCGCCCACCCCTGGCAGCTCGACCTGGTCGCCGAACGGCGGGAGGTGCGCGAGGCCTTCGCCGACGGGCGCCTGCTGCGGCTCGGCCCGACCCGGCTGCCGGTGTGGCCCACCGCCTCGATCCGGACCGTGCACGCGTCCGGCCCGGACACCGACCTGTTCGCGAAGTTCAGCCTCGACGTCCGCATCACCAACGACGTGCGCCGGCTGTGGCGCCACGACCTGCTGAAGCTGCGCCGCACCGACGCCGCCGTGGAGGAGGGCTTCGCCGACCTGCGCCGCCGCACCGGTTCCGGCGCGGTCTGGCTGTGCGACCGCGGCTACCGCACCGCCGCCTTCGCCTTCGAGGAGCTCGCCGTCCTGGTCCGCGACGGGCTGGGCGGGCGGGTGGTCCGTGGGGCGACCCCGCTGCTGTGCGCCGCGCTCGCCGAGGGGTTCCCCGGCAGCCCGCTGGAGGCCGCGCCCGATCCGGCGGGGTGGTGGCGGGCGTACCTGCGCCACGTCGTGCCTCCGGTGCTCGACCTGTTCGCGCGGCACGGGATCGTGCTGGAGGCGCACCTCCAGAACTGCCTGGTCGCCGTCGACGGCCGGGGGATGCCCGTGCAGGCCCTCTTCCGCGACGCGGAGGGGGTCAAACTCCCGCAGGACATGCCGCGGGAGGCCGCCTGGGAGCGGCTCGTGTACTGCCTGGTCGTCAACCACCTGGCCGAGGTGGCCGGGGCGCTGGCCGAGCACCGGCCGGAGCTGGCCGGCCGGGTGTGGCCGGCGGTCCGGGAGGAGTTCCTGCGCTACGACGCCGAGCACGGCCTGCCCGAGATCGCGCGGCTCCTGCGGGCCCCCTCCCTTCCGGCCAAGACGAACCTGCTCCTGCGCTGGACCCGGGCCGACGGCGCGGACGCGCGTTACCTGGAACTGCCCAACCCGCTGCGCGGCTAGGGTCTGTCGTCAAAGTTCCGTCTGCCCCGCGACGCTCCCCCAGCTACCGCTGGGAGGTGCCCCCAGGCACGCACTCTCGCCGCACCGGGCGCAAGACCGAGTACGCCCAGTA
>NZ_JBEZWL010000245.1:0-5962 GCF_040648015.1 Streptomyces sp. NPDC029216
GGCCGGGCCGGAGCCCGGGCGGGTGCGGACGGAGGGGCGGGCGGTGGGCACGGAGGGGTCAGCTCCTGCCGTGGCGCAGGGCGGGGTGGGCGCCGGCGGCGACGAGGTCGGCGACGGCCGCCTTCGGGTCGCGGCCGGTGACCAGGGACTCGCCGACGAGGACGGCGTCGGCGCCCTCGTTGGCGTAGGCGATCAGGTCGTGGGGTCCGCGGATGCCGGACTCGGCGACCTTCACGATGTGGGGCGGGATCTCTCCGACGACGCGCTCGAAAGTGGAGCGGTCGACCTTGAGGTCCTTGAGGTTGCGCGCGTTGACGCCGATGATCTTGGCACCGGCGGCGACGGCCCGCTCGATCTCCTCCTCGTCGTGGACCTCCACGAGCGGGGTGAGGCCGATGGACTCGGCCCGCTCGATGAGGGAGACGAGGGCTTCCTGGTCCAGCGCCGCCACGATCAGCAGCACGAGGTCGGCGCCGTAGGCGCGGGCCTCCCACAGCTGGTACGCCGTGACGATGAAGTCCTTGCGCAGGATCGGGATGTCGACGCGGGCGCGGACGGCCTCCAGGTCGGCCAGCGAGCCGCCGAAACGGCGCTGCTCGGTGAGGACCGAGATGACCGCGGCACCACCCGCCTCGTAGTCGGCTGCGAGCCCGGCCGGATCGGCGATCGCGGCCAGCGCGCCCTTGGAGGGGCTGGAGCGCTTGACCTCGCAGATCACCTTGACGCCGTCGCCGCGCAGGGCCGCAACGCCGTCCTTGGCCTGGGGCGCCTTGGCGGCACGCTCCTTGAGCTCGTCGAGGCTCACGCGGGACTGCCGTTCGGCAAGGTCTTCGCGGACCCCTTCGATGATCTCGTCGAGCACACTCACGCGAGCGGCCCCCTTCCGGGTCGATGACGGTCGGCCGCCTTGCGGACATGGAGCACTGCAAGGTCGGCAATCAAATGGTATCCGCAGGTCGCCACGGCCTCCGCACGGACATCGCGGCGTCCCAGGGTCTGGACACTCGGAATATGGGGTTCCTCCAGCCGCCCGGCCGAGGCCTCGGGGCCTCAGGGAGCCAAAGCGGCTCCGATCGGTAGGTTCCGGACAATCGAGAACGTCAGTACCAGCGCCCCGATCGCCCACCACCAGGCCGGCCGCAGCACGATCCGCGGCACCGGACCGCCCCGGAAGGCCCGCACCAGCCACAGCGCCGTGAAGGCCGCGAAGACCAGGTATCCGGCGACGGCCACGGCGTTGTCACCGAGGGCCGTCACCAGGTCCCCCCGCGCGAAGGCGTGCGCGCTGCGCAGCCCGCCGCAGCCGGGGCACAGGACGCCGGTCAGCCGGAACAGCGGGCAGACCGGGTAGTGGCCGGGCTGGTTCGGGTCCACGGCGCCCACGTACGCGAAGGCCGTCACGGCCCCGGCCAGGGTGAGCGCCGGAGCGGCCAGCCGCCGCGCCCGCGAAGCCGGTACGGGGGCCGGTACGGGGGCCGGTGCGGGCGGCGGCCCCCAGGTCGGGGCGGCCGGGCTGGGGGGAGTACTGGAGGCGTCCACCGGCTGATTCTCTCCGCTCATGACAAAAGGCGCAGCCCGACGGGGCCGCGCCTTTCGTGCGCCTCGGATGCCGGGCCGGTTCAGGCCTTGGCGGCGAGCTGCTTGGCGGCGATGACCTCGGCGAGGTCACGGTGGGCGGGCTTCGGCATGCCCATGCCCGCGGCCCTCATCGCGAGGCCGACGACACCGCCGAGCGCGGCGACGACCAGCCCGGCCCAGAACCCGAGCGGGTTCGCCAGCACCATGAAGGCGCCGGAGATGCAGAAACCGATGAAGGAAATGACGACACCGGTCCAGGCGGCCGGGGTGTGTCCGTGGCTCGTGCCCGCCATGAGTTGCTCCTCGTTGATCTGTCGCGCGTGACGTCTCGCACGCTCGATGTCATTGTCCCGCACGGGGCGTGCGGATTTCCCGGCGGGTGGCCCGTTCCAGGGGGTGAGCCGCACGCCGGGCGCGGCCCGGGGCTCAGCCCGTGGGGTCCTCTCCCCGGTCCAGAGCCTTCCACAGGTCCTCCGGCCGGTCCGGGTCCACCGCCGCCGCAGTACGCCGGCGGGGGCTGCCGTCACGCTCGTAGCGGCCCCCCATCGCGGGCCAGCTCCGGCCGAAGCGCAGCGCCAGCAGCCCGGCGAGCAGGATCAGGGCCGCGCCCGCGGCCGTGATGTACGGCCAGGCCGTATGGCTGAGCTCCACCACCCGTGCGGCCGTGTCGGCGGTCGCGACGGCGGCCCGCTCGTCCAGCGCCCGGCGGTCGTCGGCGGCGGCCACCGCCGACAGCGCCGCGCCCAGGCCGCTCAGCGCGAGCAGCCCGGAGACCACCAGCCGGCCCGGGCCCCGTACGGCGAACACCGCGACCAGGGCGGCGAGGCCGACGATGGCCAGGGCCGCCGGGAGGCCGGTGACGGCCCGCCCGTCGGCGGTCAGCGGGAGCGAACCGCCCCCGACGGCGGCGCTGCCCCGGGCCCATACGCGGCCGGAGGCGAGCAGGACGACGGTGGCGCCGAGCGCGCCGAGCAGCAGGGCGACGGCCACCGTGCGGCGGCCGGTGCTGCTCTCGGGGGCTTCGGCGTTCCGGGACAGGGGTACGGCACTCACGTACCCCACTATCCCCTACGCCCTCAGCCCCGGTGGAGGCGGTTCGCCGCTCCCACGGCGCGGAGCACGGCCGCGGCCTTGTTCCGGCACTCCCGGTCCTCCAGCTCGGGCACCGAATCGGCGACCACGCCGGCCCCGGCCTGGACGTACGCCGTCCCGTCGCGCAGCAGCGCGGTGCGGATGGCGATGGCCGTGTCGGAGTCCCCGGCGAAGTCGAGGTAGCCGACGCAGCCGCCGTACAGGCCCCGGCGGGAGGGCTCCAGCTCCTCGATGATCTGCATGGCGCGCGGCTTGGGCGCGCCCGAGAGGGTGCCGGCCGGGAAGCAGGCGGTGAGCACGTCGAAGGCGGTCTTCCCCTCGGCGACCCGCCCGGTGACCGTGGAGACGATGTGCATGACGTGCGAGTACCGCTCGATCGACATGAAGTCGACGACCTCCACGGAGCCCGGCTCGCAGACCCGGCCGAGGTCGTTGCGGCCGAGGTCGACGAGCATCAGGTGCTCGGCGCGCTCCTTGGGGTCGGCCAGCAGCTCCTCGGCGAGGTCGTTGTCCTCCTGCGGGGTGGCGCCGCGGTGCCGGGTGCCGGCGATGGGGTGGACCATGGCCCGCCCGTCCTCGACCTTCACCAGCGCCTCGGGGCTGGACCCGACCACGTCGAAGCCGTTCTCGAAGCGGAAGAGGTACATGTACGGGGACGGGTTGGTGGCCCGCAGGACGCGGTAGACGTCCAGCGCGGAGGCCTCGCAGGGGGTCTCGAACCGCTGTGAGGGCACCACCTGGAAGGCCTCGCCGGCCCGGATGCGCTCCTTGACGTCCTCGACGGCCGCCTGGTACTTCTCGCCGCCCCACAGGGCGTCGAAGGGCGGCAGCTCGGATTCGGGCAGCGCGGCGGGCGCGTAGGGGGCGGGCCGCGCGAGGTCGGCCTCCATCGCGTCGAGCCGGGCCACGGCGTCCGCGTAGGCCTCGTCCACGCCCGTGTCGAGGTCGTTGTGGTTGATCGCGTTGGCGATGAGCTGGACCGTGCCGTCCCAGTGGTCGAGGACCGCCAGGTCGGAGGTGAGCAGCATGGTGAGCTCGGGGAGCTTGAGGTCGTCCTCGGTGTGGTCGCCGATGCGCTCCAGCCGGCGGACGATGTCGTAGCCCAGGTAGCCGACCATGCCGCCGGTGAAGGGGGGCATGCCGCCCGCCAGGTCTCGCGTGGGGGTACCTCCCACGCCGCCAGGCGTAGGGGGAGTGTGGAGGGCCTCGACGGTGGCCCGCAGCGCCTCCAGCGGGTCTCCGTCCACGGGCACGCCGACGGGCGGGGTGCCGATCCAGTGGGCCTCGCCGTCCTTGACCGTGAGGGTGGCGTCGCTGCGCACCCCGACGAAGGAGTAGCGGGACCAGGAGCGGCCGTTCTCGGCGGACTCCAGCAGGAAGGTGCCGGGGCGCTCGGCGGCCAGCTTCCGGTACAGCCCGACCGGGGTGTCCCCGTCGGCGAGCAGCCGGCGGCTGACGGGGATGACACGGCGGTCTGCCGCGAGCTTGCGGAAGGTGTCGAGATCCATGGGGTGGGACCCTAACTGGCTAGTCGGCGTCGCTGAGCAGGACATCGGCGTCGAAGCAGGTGCGCGCGCCGGTGTGGCAGGCGGCCCCGACCTGGTCGACCTTGACGAGCACGGTGTCGGCGTCGCAGTCGAGGGCGACGGACTTCACGTGCTGGTAGTGGCCGGAGGTGTCGCCCTTGACCCAGTACTCCTGGCGGCTGCGGGACCAGTAGGTGCAGCGGCCGGTGGTGAGGGTGCGGTGCAGGGCCTCGTCGTCCATCCAGCCGAGCATGAGCACCTCGCCGGTGTCGTACTGCTGGGCGATGGCCGGGACCAGGCCGTCCGCGGAGCGCTTGAGGCGGGCGGCGACGGCGGGGTCGAGGGGGGACGTACTCATGGGCCCCATTGTGCCGCGCCGCGGTACCCGTTATGGATCTCCGTCCGCCTGATGGGCAGCCGCCGGTGGGTCCCGGCCGTAGGCTGGCTGGTATGTCTACCCATGCGAAGCGTGAACGGCTGCTGCTGGCCGACCTGTTGGAGGCCGCCGGGCCGCAGGCCCCGACGCTGTGCGCCGGCTGGACCTGCCGGGAGCTGGCGGCGCACGTGGTGGTGCGCGAGCGCCGGCCGGACGCGGCGGGCGGTCTGCTGCTGAACGTGCTCAAGGACCGCCTCGACCGGGCGATGGCCGAGTACGCGGCGAAGCCGTACGAGGAGCTCATCCAGCTGATCCGCACCGGCCCGCCGAAGCTGTCGCTGTACGCGCTGAAGCAGGTGGACGAGGCGGCGAACGCGGTGGAGTTCTACGTGCACGCGGAGGACGTGCGGCGGGCCCAGCCGGACTGGTCGCCGCGGGAGCTGGACCCGGTGTTCTCGGACGCGCTCTGGTCCCGGCTGGAGAAGCTGGCCCGGCTGACGGGGCGCCGCTCGCCGGTGGGGCTGGTGCTGCGCCGCCCGGACGGGCGTACGGCGGTGGCGCACAAGGGCGTGCCGGTGGTGACGGTGACGGGCGAGCCGGGTGAGCTGACGCTGTTCTGCTTCGGCCGGCAGAGCGCCGCCTCGGTGGACCTGGAGGGCGAGAAGGAGGCCGTATCCCGGCTGACGGTGGCCCAGCTCGGCATTTGAGGCGCGGGGGCTCCGTGGCGGTGGCGCCCCGGAGCCCCCGTACCGCCGGGCCGGTGAAAGTGGGCATGGCGCCACAAGGGAAAACGTTTCCGCACCGGGTGGCGTCCCTACGCTCCGTCACGGATGCCGACCGGTTCGGTGTCGTCACCATGGAAGGAACGGAACCCCCATGCGTCTTCGCACCACCGCCGCCGCCCTCGCCGGAGCCCTCGCGCTGGTCCTCCCCGCCGGAGCCCAGGCGTTCGCCGACGACGGCCAGGCCCTCAACTACGTGTACGTGGACCGGGACAACGCCGAGAAGAACGCGCAGATCAAGGACTCCGCCTCGGACCAATGCCACGCGCTGCCGTCCGCGGCGTCGAACGTCGTCGAAGCGGTGAACGAGACCGAGTCGGTGGCCCTGCTGTTCGAGGACGCGAAGTGCCAGGGCGAGCCGGCCGCCAAGCTCCAGCCGGGTGAGAGCGCCGGCGACCTCCACGCCGCCGCGGTGGTCTTCGAGCAGGCCCGCAAGCAGGAGCAGCCGCAGGCGGACCAGCAGCAGAAGCCGGAGCAGCAGAAGCCGGAGCAGCAGGAACAGCAGGACGAGGGCGACTCGTACGACGACTTCCGCTAGGCCGTCCGCCACCCGGCCGGGGGGGGGGGGGGGGGGGGCGCGGGCCGGCCCGGGGCGCCGGGGGGCGCCG
>NZ_JBEZWL010000246.1:0-5936 GCF_040648015.1 Streptomyces sp. NPDC029216
CCCGGGGCCGGCGGCGCCTCGACGTACGGGGGCTCAGGCGTTCAGCAGCCGGTTGAAGAAGGAGCGGTAGTGCTGGAGGGCCTGGCGCAGGTCCTCCGTCGCCACGTCGTCACCGCGCTGCCACTGGCCCTCCAGCTCCTGCTTGTGCGAGGCGAAGGTGCCGGCGAGGTCCTGCATCACCTCGGCCACCAGGGTGTCCGCCGAGGTGACCGCGTCCCGCGGGTCGTCGACGAAGCGGCCCTGGATCTCGCCCCAGGCCGTCCGGTACCGCTCGGCGTCCTCGGCCGCGAGCAGCGGCTGTCCGTCACCGCTGTGACCGGCCCCGTCCGCCCCGTCGTCCGCCCCGTCGTCCGGCCGGTCTGCCGGCATGCCGGACGAAGCGGACGCCGGCTCCTCCTCGTCCCGGCCGGCCGTGAACCCCTCGTCCTCCTCGTCCCGGCCGCCGGCGGAGCGGCCGGAGAGGTCCTGCCCGGTACCCTCGCCCGGGTAGACCGGAGGGCCCGCGTCCGGGCCGCCGGCCGCGTCCGGACCTGCGATGTCCTCCGTGGTCAGGGGGACCGAGCCCCGCTCTGTGTCGTCGTGGGTGCCCATGTCACCGGCTCCTCTGGTCTGTCAGCAGTTCGTCGAACAGGGCGCGGTAGTGCACCATCGCCGCGCGCAGTTCCTCCGTCGTCGCCCGCCCGTCCGCGCTGCGCGACCTGACCTCGTGCGCGGCCCGGAAGTGCTCCAGCGTCCGCCCGTGCTCCACGGACAGGTCGCGGACGGCGCCGCTGTACCCGTCGGTCGGGTAGCCGCGCTCCCTCATCAGCTTCGCCACCAGCTCGTCGGCCTCGTCGACCGAGCCCGCCGGCTGGTCCACGAAGTGCTCCTGGACCTCGCTCCACCGGTCGGCGTACTGGCTCCGCCGCTCCGGGGGCAGTTCCCTGATGTCGAGCTTGTCGTGCCGTACCTCGCGGGCGCGCAGGTCCCGCTCGGCGGCCAGTACGCCGCCCTTCTCCTCGACCGCGCGCTCGTACTCCGGTCCGAAACGGTGGCGCAGGTGACGCCGTCGCGCGAGCAGCGCCAGGGTCACGGTGATGGCGAGCACCACGATCACCCCGACCACGATCACGGCTATGAGTGTGCTGGTCGACATCTCGGTCCTCCGTCCCGGGCGCCTGGTGCCTGTACGGGCGCGGCTGCCCACCCGGTCGGTGGACAAACCAGCAGCGGCGCGTCAGCCGAGCGGATTGTGGGCCGGCGGCACCGCCTCCCCGGGCGGTACGGGGCCGGGGGCGGTGCCGTCGCCGAACGGGCGCCCGCCCAGGGCGGCGCGGCCGTGCGGGGCGAGCCAGCCCTGCGGGTCGGGGCCGGCCGGCACGATGCCGGTGGGGTTGATGTCCGAGTGCACCAGGTAGTAGTGCCGTTTGATGTGGTCGAAGTCGACGGTGTCGCCGAAACCGGGCGTCTGGAACAGGTCCCGCGCGTACGCCCACAGCACCGGCATCTCGCTCAGCTTGCGCAGGTTGCACTTGAAGTGGCCGTGGTAGACGGCGTCGAAGCGCACGAGCGTGGTGAACAGCCGCACGTCGGCCTCCGTGATGCTGTCGCCGACGAGGTAGCGGGCCCCCGCCAGCCGCTCGGAGAGCCAGTCGAGCCGGTCGAAGAGCCGCCGGAACGCCTCGGCGTACGCCTCCTGGGAGCCCGCGAACCCCGCCCGGTAGACCCCGTTGTTCACGTCCCGGTAGACCACCTCGTTCACGGAGTCGATCTGCGGGCGCAGCGCCTCGGGGTAGAGCGCGGGCGCGCCCGCGCGGTGATGGGGCGCCCACTGGAGCGACATGTCGAGGGTGATCTGCGGGAAGTCGTTGGTGACCACCTGCCCGGTCGGGACGTCCACGATCGCCGGCACCGTGATCCCCCGGTCGTAGCCGGGGTCGCGGGCGAGATAGGCCTCCTGGAGCCGCTCGATGCCGAGCACCGGGTCGCGCCCGCCCGGATCGAGGTCGAAGCTCCAGCTGCGCTCGTCGTGCACCGGCCCCGCTATGGCCATCGGCAGGGCCTCCTCCAGTCCGAGGAGCCGCCGTACGACCACCGCCCGGCTCGCCCACGGGCAGGCCCGGCTGATCACCAGGCGGTAGCGCCCGGGTTCCACGCGGTAGCCGTCACGGCCGTCGGCGGTGATCCGCGTCGTCAGGTACCGGGTGTCGCGGGAGAAGTCCTTGCCGGGGGTCACGTAGCTCACGCCGGGCGCCTACCCCGCGACGGCCGCGCTGAACGCGGCCGGTCGGTCCCGGCCCGGCGGTGAGCCGGCCGCCCGGGGCGGCGCACGCCCCCGGCGGGGACGGCCGCGCCCGCTCCCGCAGCTCCGGGAGCCGTCCGCGCGGCCCGAATGGAGCGGATCGTTCCGGGAAGGAGTGGAGGCGCGTGCGCCGATTTTCCCGGACGGGCTGTGGGGTGGCTGTGAAGCGACGGACGTGGGGGGTCCGGCGTGCGGAAAGAGTGCCGACAAGTTCTATATTCGTACGAACCATCCATGCGCGGCGGCCCGGCTGCGGTGATCAGGGGGGACGACAGCGATGGCCGACACCGACACCGCTCCGGGCACCCGGGCGGAGTCCCGGAGTGCCCGCAAGCTCCAGCGGAAGGCGCGGAGCCGCAAACGCCTGGGCATAGCCATAGCCGTCGTCGCCATCGGGGGAGCGGCGGCCACGGCGTACGCCTTCACCCTGGGCGGCGCCTCGGGCGCCGCCCAGCGCGACGCGAAGCTCGCGGCCTCGGGCAGCGCGGCCGACGCGGCCGCCGCCGCCAAGGGCGCGGAGGAGCCCTGGGACGGCAAGGTCAAGGTGCTGGGCGACGGCTCCACCTCCTACACCGGACCGCAGCCCGGCCAGCTCAAGCCGGAGAAGCTCAAGCCCGGCGAGAAGCCGCCGCAGTTCGTGGTCTTCTCCTGGGACGGCGCTCTGGAAGGCGATGACCACCTCTTCTCGCACTTCCGGCAGGTGGCCAAGGAGAGCAACGCCCACATGACCTTCTTCCTGACGGGCATCTACCTGCTGCCCGACTCGAAGAAGATGCTCTACCGCCCGCCGCAGCACGGCCAGGGCGCGGCGGCCATCTCCTACCCGACGGTCCCGCACGTGAAGTCCACGCTGGCCCAGCTGCGCGGCGCCTGGACCGACGGCGACGAGATCGGATCGCACTTCAACGGGCACTTCTGCGGCCCCAAGGGCGGCGGGGACTGGAGCCCCGCCGAGTGGAAGAGCGAGATCGACCAGACGTACGCGTTCGTCAAGAACTGGAAGACCAACACCGGCTTCACCAAGGAAGCGCCCCTGCCCTTCGACCCGGACCGCGAGGTCGTCGGAGGCCGCGCGCCCTGCCTGGAGGGCCAGAAGAACCTCCTCACCGCGATCAAGCCCTACGGCTGGCGCTACGACGCGAGCTCCTCGGGCGACTTCCAGCTGTGGCCCTCCAAGCAGAACGACATCTGGAACTTCCCCCTCCAGCTGGTTCCCCTCCAGGGCAAGGAGCTGCAGGTCCTCTCCATGGACTTCAACTTCCTCTACAACCAGTCCGGCGACTCCACCAAGGGCGACCCGGCGAAGTACGCGGGCTGGGAGGCGCAGACCCGCGCCTCGTACATGAACGGCTTCAACCGCGTCTACAACGGCAGCCGGGCGCCCATGTTCGTCGGCAACCACTTCGAGGACTGGAACGGCGGCATCTACATGAAGGCCGTCGAGGACGTGATGAGGGACGTCTGCCCGCGCCAGGACGTCCGCTGCGTGTCCTTCAAGGAACTGTCGGACTGGCTCGACGCCCAGGACCCGAAGGTCCTGGCGCAGCTGCGCATGCTCGACCCCGCGCAGGCCCCCGACTGGAAGACCCTGGTCAAGTAGCGGAGCCGGGGGCGGGCGCGGGGCCTCGAAGGGCCCCGGACCCGCCCCCGGCCCGTTCTACTTCACCGCCTTGATGTACTCCGACCACAGCCGCACCGCCCGCTCGCTGCCCGGCGTGCCCGGCGCGTCCCCGCCCAGCCCCGTCAGCGGCAGCGCGATCAGGTCGGTCAGCGCCATCCGGTAGACCACCACCGCCGTGGACTCCTTCTCGGTGTTCGCCACGAACCAGCCCGCCGTGTTCGCGGCGGTCGTCCCGGTCTTGCCCGCCGCACCGGGGTGCGCCTTGGCCGCCGTCTTCGCCGACCCCTCGGTGACGGCCTCCCGCAGGGCCTCCGTCACCGAGCGGGCCGTCTTCGCCGACATCGCCCGGACCGGCTTCGGCGCGTCCAGCGGCACCGCCGTGCCGTTGCGGGAGACGGAGCGCACCGAGTACGGGTCGGTGTGCATGCCGTCCGCCGCGAAGGTCGCGTAGGCGCCGGCCATCCGGATCGCGCTGGGCTTGGAGTTCTCCCCGAGCGAGAAGGCCGGGATCCGAGTCCCGAGGCTCGACGGCAGCAGGCCCGCGTGCTCCGCGAACGTCTCCACCCGGTCGAGCCCGACGTCCAGCCCCAGCTGGAGCATGGGCGTGTTGACGGAGTCGGCGACCGCCTGCTGGAGGGTCACCTGGCCCCAGTTCCGGTTCCCGTCGTTGCGGCCCTTGACCACCTTGCCGCTGCGGTCCCAGTACGGGCCCTCGGGCGTCTGCACCGTCACCTGGTCGTTGCCGTCGTACACCGTGGTGGGGGAGACCGGCGTACGGTCCTTGCCGCGCGTGCGCACCACCCCCTCCTCCAGGGCCGCGGCGTAGACGAGCGGGGTGAACGCCGTCCCGACCGGGATCGTCGTCGAGTTCGCCTGGTTGAAGCCCTGCTTGAGGTAGTCGGGGCCGCCGTAGACCGCGAGCAGCCGGCCGTCCGGGGCGACGCTCGCCGCGCCGATCTTCGCGTGCGTGTCGGTGCCGGGCCGCTTCTCCGCGTCGAAGTCCTTCTGCGCCTTCTGCACGGCCTCGGTCAGCGCCGCCATGCGGGACTGGTCGAAGGTCGTGTAGATCTGGTAGCCGCCGAGGTCGAAGTCGGAGTCCTTGATGTGCCCGGCCTTGATCGCGTAGGCCTTGGCCAGCTCCACCAGGTAGCCGTTCTGGGCGCCGGGCGTGCCGGCCGTGCCCGGGCCCGTGGGCTCCGGGAACTTCGTGTACGTGGCCCGCTCAGCGGCCGAGAGCTGGCCGGTGTCCACCATGCGGTCCAGGATCCAGCTCCAGCGTTCCACGGCCCGCTTGTGGTTCTCCTCGCCGAGGGAGGGGTCGTAGAGACCCGCGCCCTTGAGCAGGGAGGCCAGGAAGGCGCCCTCGCTGGCGTTGAGCTTCGAGACGTCCTTGCCGTAGTACGCCTGGGAGGCGCGCTGGATGCCGTAGGTGCCGCGCCCGAACCAGCTGGTGTTGAGGTAGTCCTGCAGGATCTGCTTCTTGCCCGTCTGGTTGTCCAGCTTCAGGGCGAGGAGTATCTCGGTGAACTTCCGCGAGAGGGTGCGGTCCTGGTTCAGGTAGGCGTTCTTCACGTACTGCTGCGTGATGGTGGAACCGCCCTGGGTCTCGCCGCCCGTCAGCGCGGCGCGCACGGCGCGCAGCACGCCGGAGGGGGAGACCCCGGGGTCCGAGTAGAAGCTGGCGTTCTCGGCCGCGAGCACGGCTCCCTGGACCTTGGGGGGCACCTTGTCCAGGGGCATCTCCTGCCGGCTGACCCAGCCGGTCCGGGCCATGGTGGAGCCGTCGGCCCAGTAGTAGACGTTGTCCTGTTGTGTGGCGAATGAGTTGAGATCATCCGGTATGTCGGTAGTGGCGTACGCGAGCGAGACGAAGCCGACCAGGCCTATGAACACGTACAGGCAGGCGCCCAGCCACTGGCGCCAGGACGGAATCCACCGGCGCCAGCCGCTGCGCCCGGGCCTCGGGTACGCGGGCCGCATCCGCCGCAGCAGGGGCCGCAGTCGCCGCAGCAGGGGCCGCAACCGCAGCAGCAG
>NZ_JBEZWL010000247.1:0-5902 GCF_040648015.1 Streptomyces sp. NPDC029216
AAGGGTGGCCGAAGGCCATCGCGAAGCGACGCGACCGAAGGGAGCGCCCTTGACAGGCCGGCCCGAACCGGAAGGACAGTGGGACTGACGGGAAACCCCCAGACCCTCCCTGAGCCCGCCCCGCACACGCCCCGCCCCCACCCACCGCCCCGCACCCGGGGAGGCGGGTGGGCAAACACCGCCCGGCCCCTACCCCTCGAGGGGGAAGAAGCGGGCCCGCACCGCGAGCCGTCAGCTCGCCGCCGCGTCCGCCGCCTGGGCCTTCAGGGCGCGCTCGACGCCCGAGCGGGACTCCGACACCAGGCGGCGCAGGGCCGCGTTCGGCTCGGCCGAGGCCAGCCAGGCGTCCGTCGCCGCCAGGGTCTCCTCGGAGACCTGGAGCGCCGGGTACAGACCCACCGCGATCTGCTGGGCGATCTCGTGGCTGCGGCTCTCCCAGATGTCCTTGACCACCGCGAAGTACTTCTCCGCGTAGGGCGCGAGCAGCTCGCGCTGGTCGGTCTGGACGAAGCCGCCGATCACGGCCTCCTGCACGGCGTTCGGCAGGTCGCCGGAGTCCACCACCGAGGCCCAGGCCGCCGCCTTGGCCTCCGCCGTCGGGCGCGCAGCGCGCGCCGTCTCGGCGTGGCGCTCGCCCGCCGCCGTCGCGTCCCGCTCCAGCTCGGCCGCGATCTCCGCCTCGTCCGCCCGGCCCGTGGCGGCCAGCCGCTCCAGGAACGCCCAGCGCAGCTCGGTGTCCACGACCAGACCCTCGACGGTCTCCGTACCGGCCAGCAGCGCGCCCAGCAGGTCCAGCTGCTCGTCCGTGCGCGCCGTCGCCGCGAAGGCACGGGCCCACGCCAGCTGGTGGTCGCTGCCCGGCGCGGCCGCGCGCAGGTGCTCCAGCGTGGCCTCGGTCCAGGCCGCCAGGCCCTGCTCCCGCCACGCCGGGTCGGCGTACAGGTCGATGGCCAGCTTCACCTGGCGGTGCAGCGACTGCACCACACCGATGTCCGACTCCTTGGCGATGCCCGACAGGACCAGGGCCAGGTAGTCGCGCGTCGCCAGCTCGCCGTCACGCGTCATGTCCCACGCCGATGCCCAGCACAGCGCGCGCGGCAGCGACTCGGTGAAGTCGCCCAGGTGCGCGGTGACGTTGGCCAGCGAGACCTCGTCCAGGCGGACCTTGGCGTACGACAGGTCGTCGTCGTTGAGCAGCACGACGGCCGGACGCGCCCGGCCGACCAGCTCGGCCACGGCCGTCAGCTCGCCGTCGATGTCCAGCTCGATCCGCTCCGTACGGACGAGCTTGCCGCCCTCCAGGTCGTACAGGCCGACCGCGATGCGGTGCGGACGCAGCACCGGCTCGCCCTGGGCCCCCGCCGGCAGGGCCGGGGCCTCCTGACGGATGGCGAACGACGTGACGACGCCCGACCCGTCCGTCTCGATCTCCGGACGCAGCACGTTGATGCCCGCCGTCTCCAGCCACGCCTTCGACCAGGCGGCCAGGTCGCGGCCCGAGGTCTCCTCCAGCGCCCCGAGCAGGTCCGACAGGCGCGTGTTGCCGAACGCGTGCGCCTTGAAGTACGCCTGCACGCCCTTGAAGAAGGCGTCCATGCCCACGTACGCGACGAGCTGCTTGAGCACCGAGGCGCCCTTGGCGTACGTGATGCCGTCGAAGTTGACGAGGACGTCGTCCAGGTCACGGATGTCGGCCATGATCGGGTGCGTGGACGGCAGCTGGTCCTGCCGGTACGCCCAGGTCTTCATGGAGTTCGCGAACGTGGTCCAGGCGTGCGGCCACTTCGAGCCCTCGGCGTAGGCCTGGCAGGCGATCGAGGTGTAGGTGGCGAACGACTCGTTCAGCCACAGGTCGTTCCACCACTCCATGGTGACGAGGTCGCCGAACCACATGTGCGCGAGCTCGTGCAGGATGGTCTCGGCGCGCACCTCGTACGCCGCGTCCGTCACCTTCGACCGGAAGACGTACTGGTCGCGGATGGTGACCGCGCCCGCGTTCTCCATCGCGCCCGCGTTGAACTCCGGCACGAAGAGCTGGTCGTACTTCGCGAACGGGTAGTCGTACGCGAACTTCTCCTGGAACCAGTCGAAGCCCTGCCGGGTCACGTCGAAGATCTCGTCCGCGTCGAGGAACTCGGCGAGCGACGGACGGCAGTAGATGCCCAGCGGGACGACCTGGCCGTCCTTGCCCTCGTACGTGCTGTGCACCGCGTGGTACGGGCCCACGATCAGCGCGGTGATGTACGAGGAGATGCGCGGGGTCGGCTCGAAGGCCCACACCCGGTCCTTCGGCTCCGCCCCCTCGGAGATGTCGCGTGGGGAGTTCGAGATGACCGTCCAGCCCTCGGGAGCCGTGACGGTGAACTGGAACGTCGCCTTGAGATCGGGCTGCTCGAAGCTGGCGAACACCCGCCGCGCGTCCGGCACCTCGAACTGGGTGTACAGGTACGCCTGCTGGTCGACCGGGTCGACGAAGCGGTGCAGGCCTTCGCCGGTGTTGGTGTAGGCGCAGTCCGCGACGACGCGGAGCTCGTTGGCGCCGGCGGCGAGGTGGTCCAGGGCGATGCGCGAGTCGCGGAAGACGGCGGCCACGTCCAGGGCCTTGCCGTTCAGCACGACCTCGTGCACGGCCGGTGCGACCAGGTCGATGAAGGTCCCGGCGCCTGCCTCGGCCGACTGGAAGCGCACGGTGGTCGCGGACCGGAAGGTACCGCCCTCCTGCGCACCGCTGAGATCGAGTTCGATCTCGTACGAGTCGACGGTGAGCAGCTTCGCCCGCTGCTGAGCCTCTTCACGGGTGAGATTCGTGCCAGGCACGCGGTCATCTCCTTTGATGGTGACGTTGCCCGGCCATCCTTCCATGCGGGCCCCGCCGCCGGGCAGGAGTAATCCAGAGGCGAACAGGACGCCCCTTCCCCGAATGCAAAGGGGCGGCGCCGTCACCGGCACCGCCCCTTCCGCACCGCGCAGGCGTCAGCCGCGCAGCTCCTCGGCCACGAGCTCCGCGATCTGCACCGCGTTCAGCGCCGCGCCCTTGCGGAGGTTGTCGTTCGAGAGGAACAGCGCGAGGCCGTTGTCGACCGTCTCGTCCACCCGGATGCGGCCCACGTACGAGGCGTCCTTGCCGGCGGCCTGGAGGGGGGTCGGGATCTCGGACAGCTCCACGCCCGGAGCGTCCTTCAGCAGCTCGTACGCGCGCTCCACGCTGATCGGGCGCTCGAAGCGGGCGTTGACCTGCAGGGAGTGGCCCGCGAAGACGGGGACGCGCACGCAGGTGCCGGAGACCTTGAGCTCCGGGATCTCCAGGATCTTGCGGGACTCGTTGCGGAGCTTCTGCTCCTCGTCGGTCTCGAAGCTGCCGTCGTCGACGAGGTTGCCCGCGAGCGGGACCACGTTGTACGCGATCGGGCGCTTGTAGACGGCCGGCTCGGGGAACTCCACCGCGCCGCCGTCGAAGGTCAGCTGGTCGGCGGCCTCGGAGACCGCGCAGGCCTGGCCCTTGAGCTCGGCGACGCCGGCCAGCCCCGAGCCGGAGACGGCCTGGTAGGTGGTGGCGATCAGCGCGGTCAGGCCGGCCTCGTCGTGGAGGGGGCGCAGCACGGGCATCGCGGCCATGGTGGTGCAGTTCGGGTTCGCGATGATGCCCTTGGGGCGGTTCTTGATCGCGTGCGGGTTGACCTCGGAGACCACGAGGGGGACCTCGGGGTCGCGGCGCCAGGCGGAGGAGTTGTCGATCACGACGGCGCCCTGGGAGGCGACCTTCTCGGCGAGGGCCTTGGAGGTGGCGCCGCCCGCGGAGAAGAGCACGATGTCCAGGCCGGAGTAGTCGGCCGTGGTGGCGTCCTCGACGGTGATCTCCCGGCCCTGCCACTCCAGGGTCGTGCCGGCGGAACGGGCCGAGGCGAAGAGCCGCAGCTCGTCGACCGGGAACTTCCGCTCGGCGAGGATGCTGCGCATGACTCCGCCGACCTGTCCGGTGGCTCCGACGATTCCGACCCTCACGGTGACTCCTTCGATACGTGGACGCGGGCGCGCGTGAAGCCATCATGCGTTCGACCCCACGAGGCTTGTCCAATCCATTGTCCGAGGTGCGGACAGTGTCGGGCCCGTGAACCCCCGTGACGAGTCCGTGACGGGCGTGTTTCAGGGCCTCCGGAAGTCCGTTTTGCCTGGTCAGGTCCGGTTAGCTTCCGTTCAGCCGTGATCGTTATCCGGACACGGCGTACCAGAGACCGAATGCCCAGGAACCGAAACGCCCACCGGGGGGAAGCCCACCATGCGGACCATCCGCCACCGCCGCCGGTCCATACCGGCCCTCGCCGCCCTCGCGGCCGCCGCCGTCGCCGCGCCCGTCCTGCTGACCGCCACCGCCGCCCCGGCCGACGCCCACCCCCGCGAGGGCCGGCTCGCCAAGGAGCTGGTCGAGGAGGTCACCGCACGCGGCGCCTACCGCCACCTGGCGAAGTTCCAGCAGATCGCCGACGCCAACGGCGGCAACCGGGCCGCGGGCACGCCGGGCCACGCCGCGTCCGCCGCCTACGTCCACGACACCCTGAAGAAGGCCGGGTACGAGGTCTCGTACCAGGACTTCGACATCTACGAGGCGCACACGAAGACGGAGAGGACCACGGTCCTCGGCGACCGGCCGCGCGAGCTGGCCACCGCCGCCTTCACCTTCACCCGGTCCACCCCGGCCGGCGGGCTGACGGCCCCGCTGGCCCTCGCCCGCGTCGACGAGACCCCCGGCTGCACCGCCGACGACTACCCGGCCGGGGCCTTCACCGGAAAGATCGCCCTGGTCAAGCGGGGTGCCTGCACCTTCGTGGAGAAGCAGCGGGCCGCCGCCGCGGCCGGCGCGGTCGGCGTGATCGTCTACAACCACAGCGGCACCACCCCGGTCCGCGGCGGGTTCTCCTCCCCGTCCGAGGGGGTCATCCCCAGCGCGGGCATCACCCTCGCCGACGGCGAGGCGCTGGCCGCGGCCGCCGCCGCGGGCGAGGTGAAGGTGCGCCTGGACCTGGACCAGGAGCACGTGAAGAAGACCACCCGCAACGTCATCGCCGAGACCAGGGGAGGCCGCGCCGACCGCGTCGTGACGGCCGGCGCGCACCTGGACTCCGTCCCCGAGGGCCCCGGCATCAACGACAACGGCTCCGGCTCGGCCGGTCTGCTGGAGGTGGCCCTCAAGCTCGCCGACGAGGGGGCCAACAAGAAGGGCAAGGGTCCGGCCAACAAGGTGCGCTTCGCCTGGTGGTCGGCGGAGGAGCTGGGCCTGCTGGGCTCCGAGCACTACGTGGCGCAGCTGTCCGAGCGGCAGAAGAAGGACATCGCGCTCTACCTGAACTTCGACATGATCGCCTCGCCGAACCCGGTGCAGTTCGTCTACGACGGCGACGACTCGGACAAGGCGGGCGCGGGCGCCGGCCCGGCCGGCTCGGCGCAGATCGAGTCGCTGATCAACGGCTTCCTGGACCGCACGGGCAAGCCGCACGAGGGCAGCGACTTCGACGGCCGCTCCGACTACGGCCCGTTCATCGAGAACGGCATCCCGGCGGGCGGCACCTTCACGGGCGCCGAGGGCGTCAAGACCGCCGAGCAGGCCAAGCGCTACGGCGGGACGGCCGGGGCCCCGTACGACCCGAACTACCACGGGGCCGGGGACACCCTGAAGAACCTGGACCTCAAGGCGTTCGACACCAACCTCGACGTCATCGCGTACGCGGTCGGCACCTACGCCGAGTCGCTGCGCTCGCTCGGCAAGTAGCCGCAAGGCCCGAGGGGGAAAATCCGAGGGGAAACGCCCGAGGGGGGGGGGGGGGGGGGCGGGCCCCCCCCCCGCCGGGAGACCGCCCCGCCGCAAAGGGGGGGGCGGTGGGTGGAGTAGCGGCGGGGGGGGGGGGCC
>NZ_JBEZWL010000248.1:0-5818 GCF_040648015.1 Streptomyces sp. NPDC029216
CCACACCAGGCCAGAAGGCCCTCACCCATTTCAAGATCTCTCAGCCGAGACCTGCATCACCCGTCCACAACCTCCCTGGACAGAACACCTAGGCCTAGGCCTGGGCGGCGTGGCGGGTCAGGAACGTGCCCACGCGCGGGGAGCGCTGGTGCGGGACCAGGGTGCGGGCCGTGCCCGCCAGCAGGGAGCGGATCCGGGTCGACTGGACCTCCGCCAGCAGGTCCAGCACCCGCCCGCCCGCCCAGGCGGCCTCGTCGGGGGCCCCCGCGCGGGCCAGGTCGTCGGCGAGCTCGGCGGTGTAGAGGGCCACGTTGCGTGCGAAGTGCGGGTCCTGGAGGTCGGCCGCGCGGCGGGCGTGCCGGGCCGCGCGGGCGGGCTCCCCGAGCGCCGCCCAGCAGCGGGACTCCAGGGACTCCAGCTCGGCCTCGCCGAAGAAGGACATCCACTCCGGGTCGGCGGCGCACTCGCCCCGCGCGAACTCGGTGTGCGCCCGGGTCAGCGCCTCCTCGCACGCCCTGCGGTCCCCGAGCCCCGACCAGCCGCCCGCCTCCCGCAGCGCCAGCAGCGACAGCAGCCGGGCCGAGCCGAGCGAGCGGGCGGCGCGCCGGCCCGCCTGGGCGGCCCGTACCGACTCGCGGGGGCGTCCGCAGTCCCGGGCCAGGAAGGCCATGTTGCTGAAGGCGTGCGCCTCCAGGCCCGCGTCCCCCGCCACCCGGGCGGTGGCCAGGGCCTCGGCGTAGTGCGAGCGGGCGTCTTCGAAGCGGCCCGAGTCGTGGGCCAGCCAGCCCACCGAGACGGCCAGCTCCCCGGCCCCCGCGTGCAGCCGGTCCTCGGTGGACTGCCGGGTGGCTCCCGCGTCGAGGAGGGCGTAGGCGGTCAGCAGGGGCTGCGCCGCCCGCCGGTAGAGGGCGTCGGCGCCGTGCCGGTCGTCCAGCAGCCGGATCTGGCGTACGGCGTCCTCGACGGCGGCGGCCTCGGCCTCCCCGGCGCGGGAGGGGATCCGGCGGCCGTCTCCGAGCAGGGTGAGGCTGAGCGTCGCGGCCGCCACGGTCGCGGAGCCGCCCGCCATGAACGCGCGGCGCAGCACGTCGCTCTCCTTGGAACGGTGGATGAGGTGGGTGAAGACGGGCGGGGCGGGCAGGGCGCGCTGCGCGGCCCGCCCGCGGACCGCCTCGCGGGGGGAGAAGCCCAGGTCGGCGAGGGTGCGGCCGGGGAACATGTGGAGGAAGACGCGCTCGTAGGCGTAGTTGGGGCAGCGGATCTCGCCCGACTCGACCCGCCCGATGTAGCGGGCGTCGCAGGAAACCGTTTCGCCGATCTCCCGTGCGGCCCGGCGGACCATGGCGGCGAACTCGGCCGGGGAGTGCGCGCCGCGCAGCCGCCGGAAGCTGGAGTTGGGTGAGTGGGGTGACGCCGCCATGGACGCTGCCTCTCTGGACAAGCCCGTCCCGGAGTCAGGCGCTCCGGCGCGCATGAACGTACCGCCAGCGAGGGGGCCTCCACGCGGTGTTTGGCTACAAAACGGATATCTCACCCGCGATCCGCCATGAACTGCCATCCTTTGCGGCGTCTTGCCACCGCACCTGTTGACGCTTCTCCGCGTTGAACCCATGCGGATACGGATCGAGGAGGGGTTCCCCTTGGTGGAGGCCGGCATGGACAGCATTGGTACGGACACCGCGCCCGGGGCCGGCGCGACCCCGCTCACCGCTCAGGCCCCGGCCGCGGTCTCCGCCCCGGTCCTGGCCCCGGACCTGGTGACCGTTTCCGTCCGGCAGGGTCTGGAGGCCGTGGACATCATCCGGCGGGGCGCCGGCCAGGCCGTCCCCGCGGTCGGGCCCGTCCTGCACGACGGTTCGGGCGACACCCTCGGCTTCCTCGTCCCGCCCGGCACCGCCGACGCCTGGGACCTGCCGGGCAGCGCCTGTACGCAGACCAACGGGCGCGGGATGCGCTTCGGCGACCTCGCCGCCGCGCCCACGGCGGGCGGTACGGGGTGGCTGCTGCCGCCCGAGGCGGTGGGGCCGGTCACCGATCCGGAGGTGCTGCGCGCGGCGCTCGGCGAGGCGGCCCGGCTCATCGAGGCGGCCGACAACTGTCGGTGATGCTCTGGCCAGCGATAATGGCGGGGTGGCAGGCAAGGGCATAAGCAAGGACAAGGGCAGGAACCGTGACGGGGGCCGGCGGGGAACCGCCGAGCCGGTCACCGGGCAGGTGGGCGGCGGCCTGGCCGAGCTGTCCCCGGACCGCGAGCGCGCCCGCGCCTGGACCCTGATGGTCGACGGGGCCCCGCAGTCCCACGTCGACCTGGACGACCCCGGGTACCTGGACTTCGCCTACCAGCGCCGCATCGGCCACCTGATCGACCTTGTCGCGCCCGCCCGGCAGCCCCTGAACGTGGTGCACCTGGGCGGCGGCGCCCTCACCCTCGCCCGCTACACGGCCGCCGCGCGCCCCCGCTCCTCGCAGCAGGTCGTGGAGATCGACGCGGCCCTGGTGGCCTTCGTGCGGGAGCACCTGCCGCTGGACCCGCAGGCGCGGGTCCGGGTCCGGGCGGTGGACGCGCGGGCGGGGCTGGCGAAGGTGCCCGACGGCTGGGCGGACCTGGTCATCGCGGACGTGTTCAGCGGGGCGCGCACCCCGGCCCACCTGACCAGTGCCGAGTTCCTGGACGACGTACGCCGGGCGCTGTCGCCCACCGGCTGGTACGTGGCCAACCTCGCGGACGGGCCGCCGCTGGCGCACCTGCGGGGCCAGGTCGCCACCGCCGCCTCGCGCTTCGAGCGGCTGGCGCTGGCCGCGGATCCCGTCGTCTGGCGGGGGAAACGTTTCGGCAATGCGGTCCTCGTGGCCTCCGACCGGGAGCTGCCCGTCGCGGAGTTCACCCGCCGCGTGGCGAGCGACCCGCACCCGGGCCGGGTGGAACACGGCCGGGCCCTGGCCGACTTCACGGGCGGCGCGGCCCCGGTCTCCGACGCCTCGGCAGTGGCCTCGCCGGAGCCCCCGGCTTCCGTCTTCCGCTAGCGGTTCACGGGTCCACGGTCTCCACCGTCGGCGGATGGTCGTGCCAGGTGCAGAACACCGACACCTCGCGGCTGTCACGGGTGAACGTGACCCGGATCCAGAAGTCCTGCTTCCACACCTGCACCCGCCACCCCGCCTCCGGGGTCGCGGAGACCAGGGCGGCCGAGGAGGTGCCGAGGTCGAAGACGACCCGGCCGCCCGAGACCGAGTACCCCTTCACATTGCCGGAGCCCGAGGCCTGCCCGCCGCCCTCCGGGTACGGCCGCTGCTGCCCGGGCGGCGGCGCGGACTTCGACCTCGCGGCCGGGGAGGACGGGGCGGCCGCCGGCGCGGACGGCGACGACGACCCCGCGGCGGACGGTGACGGCGACGCGGAGGGCGACCCCGAGGGCCCGGCCGGCGCCGGCCCCTCCGCGCCCCGCGTCGAGGAGGACAGCGGCACGGTCGCCAGCGGAACCGCGAGCGGAGGATCGTACGCCGTACCGGACATGACGGTGCGCACGCCCCACCACGACAGGGTCACGGCGGCCGCGGTCGCCACCAGCCAGGCCATGGCATGTACAAGTCCTCGTCGCATCGGGCACATACTGCACCACCCGTCACAGACCCGGCACGGCCCCTCCCCAGGTCCCCCGAATGGACTACCGTGCGCCCATGGCTAGTGTGCTCGTGGTCGAGGACGACCAGTTCGTACGTTCCGCCCTCATCCGGCACCTGACCGAGGCCTCCCACACCGTGCGGAGCGTCGGCACGGCCCTGGAGGCCCTGCGCGAGGTCGCCCACCACCGCTTCGACGTGGTCATCCTCGACCTCGGGCTGCCCGACCTCGACGGCTCCGAGGCGCTCAAGATGCTGCGCGGCATCACCGACGTCCCGGTCATCATCGCCACCGCCCGTGACGACGAGGCCGAGATCGTCCGGCTGCTCAACGACGGAGCCGACGACTACCTCACCAAGCCCTTCTCCGTCGAGCACCTCTCCGCCCGGATGGCCGCCGTCCTGCGCCGCTCCCAGGCCGCCGCGGCCGAACCGCCCCCGCGCGTGCTGCGCGTCGGCGGGCTGGCCATCGACCCGCTGCGCCGCCAGGCCGAGCTGGACGGGGCCGTACTCGACCTGACCCGGCGGGAGTTCGACCTGCTGGCCTTCCTCGCCGGGCGGCCCGGGGTGGTCGTGGCCCGGCGGGAACTGCTCGCCGAGGTGTGGCAGCAGTCGTACGGGGACGACCAGACCATCGACGTCCACCTGTCCTGGTTGCGCCGCAAGCTCGGCGAAACCGCCGCCCGGCCCCGGTACCTGCACACGCTCAGAGGTGTTGGGGTGAAGCTGGAGCCGCCGCTGTGAGCGTCGCACGCGCGGCCGCCGGGCCGCAGACGACCACGATGGCCGCACCGGTGCGCCGCGCGGGCGACCGTGACAACAGCCGCTGCCGCGGCGGAGCGAGCCGACAGAGGTGAGATGGGCGCTGGTCAAGGTCTGCCTCGCCGTCACCACCATGGTGGCCGTGGCCTTCGCGGTGCCGCTGGGGCTGGTGGTGCAGGAGATGGCCAGCGACCGGGCCTTCTCCAACGCCGAGCGGCAGGCCGCCACCATGGGGCCGACCCTGTCCATCACCACCGACCCGGTGCAGCTGCGCAAGGCCGTCGAGTCCACCGAGATGGGCGCCGCCCGGCGGATGGCCGTCCACGTCCCCGCCATCGGCGGCGCCGCCCCCGTGGACATCGGCGACGGCTGGGCGGGCACGCGCGCCGTGGCCGAGACCCGCTCCATGGGACGGGCCACCACTGCCGGGGCCGCCGGCGGGGGCTCCGCGCTGCTCCAGCCCATCGCCCTCGGCTCCGGTGACATCGCCGTCATAGAGATCTACGTGCCGGAGAGCGAGGTCAGCAACGGGGTCGCCACCGCCTGGCTGGTCCTCGCCGGCGTCGGACTCTCCCTGGTCGTCGGCTCGGTGGCGGTAGCCGACCGGCTCGGCGCCCGCCTGGTGCGCCCCGCCGAACGGCTCGCGGACGCCGCGCACCAGCTGGGGGAGGGGCGGCTCGGGGCCCGGGTGCCCGAGGACGGCCCGAAGGAACTCCGCTCGGCGGCCGTCGCGTTCAACTCGATGGCCGACCAGGTCGTCGAACTCCTCGCCAACGAGCGGGAGCTCGCCGCCGACCTCTCGCACCGGCTGCGCACCCCGCTGACGGTGCTGCGGCTCAACGCGGCCTCCCTCGGCGACGGGCCGGCCGCCGAGCACACCCGGACGGCGGTCGAGCAGCTGGAACGCGAGGTCGACACGATCATCCGCACCGCCCGCGAACAGCGGCCGCCCGCCGCCGCGGCGGCCACCGCCGGCTGCGACGCCTCCGAGGTGATCCGCGACCGGATGGCCTTCTGGTCCGCGCTCGCGGAGGACGAGGGCCGCGAGGTGCGGCTCGCGGGCGTGGACCGCACCGTACGGGTCCCCGTGGCCCGGCCGGAGCTGGCGGCCGCCCTCGACGCCCTGCTCGGCAACGTCTTCCGGCACACCCCCGAGGCCACCCCCTTCGCGGTCGACGTCCACGACGCGGGGGACGCCGTCATCGTCCTCGTCT
The DNA here is from genome assembly GCF_040648015.1 of Streptomyces sp. NPDC029216. NCBI lineage: Bacteria > Bacillati > Actinomycetota > Actinomycetes > Kitasatosporales > Streptomycetaceae > Streptomyces > Streptomyces sp. NPDC029216. Next base: position 5,598 of record NZ_JBEZWL010000248.1, read on the forward strand.
CGGACGCGGGCCCCGGCATCGCCGACCCGGACGCGGCCCTGCGGCGCGGCAACGACGGCGCCCGCGACGGCTCCACCGGGCTCGGCCTGGACATCGTGCGCCGCGTCGCGGAGTCCACGGGCGGCGACGTACGGCTGGGGCGTTCGGTGCTCGGGGGGACCGAGGTGCGGGTGTGGCTCGCCCTGGACGACCGGGCCCGGCGCGGCGGCCGCGGCCCGGGC
>NZ_JBEZWL010000249.1:0-5795 GCF_040648015.1 Streptomyces sp. NPDC029216
TACGAGGTCTTGCGCCCGGCGCACCGAGAGCACGCACCAGACGCCGCGGGGCCGCCCTCCGGGCGACGACGGGACTTTGACGACAGACCCTAGGCCACAGCTACAGCGCCGCCCGCACGGCCGCCGCCAGGACCTGCGGGGCCTCCGCCAGCGAGGGCCCGTACCAGGTCAGGTGGCGGCCGCTGACGAGTGCGGCGGGCAGGCCCGGGAAGGCCTCGGGGCCGTCGTCGGCGGTGAAGCGGTACGGCTCGTCGGGGAGCACCGCCAGATCGCAGCCGCTCCCCGCCAGCTCGGCGAGCGGCACCTTCGGGTACCGCTCGGGGTGCCCTGCGTAGACGTTGCGCACCCCGAGCCGGGCGAGCAGGTCACCGGCGAAGGTGTCCCTGCCCAGCACCATCCAGGGACGCCGCCACACCGGCACGAAGGCGGTGAGGGAGCCGAGGGGCTCCACGGCGGCCCACGCCTCCTCGGCCCGGTCCAGCCAGGCGGGCCGCTTCAGCCCCAGCGCCCCCACCAGGACCCGGTCCAGCTCGCGCAGCGCCTGCGGCAGGTCCCGGATCTCGGTGACCAGCACCTCCACCCCGGCGGCGCGCAGCGCGGCCAGGTCGGGGGCCCGGTTCTCCTCCTCGTTGGCGATCACCAGGTCGGGGCGCAGCCGTGCGATCGCCCGTACGTCGGGGTTCTTCGTCCCCCCGATCCGCGCCGCGCCGCCCAGGTCCGCCGGGTGCGTGCACCAGTCCGTGACGCCGACGAGCCGGCCGGGCGCGGACACCGCCACCGCCTCGGTCAGGGAGGGGACGAGCGAGACGACGCGCACCGGCTCAGTGCTCCGGGGAGGGCGGCTCGGACGTGGCGTGGATGTGGTCGCCGACCGCGACGACGAGGAGCCTGGTGTCCTCGGTCGTGGCCCGCCAGCGGTGCCGCACCCCGCCGGAGAGGAACAGCGCGTCCCCCTCCTCCAGCCGGTAGGCCCGGCCCTCGGCCTCCACCTGGCAGGCGCCGGAGACCACGTACATCAGCTCGTCGTTGCGGTGCTGGTACTCGCGGCCGGCGTCCTGGTCCCCGGTGAACTCCAGCGCGTGCAGCTGGTGGTGGCCGCGTACGAGGGGACGTACGCCGTTGACGGGCGCGAGCCCGGAGTCGTCGCCGGCCCGCACCAGGTCCACCGTGCGGGCCGTGTCGGAGGCGGCGAGCAGGTCGACCGCCGTGGTCTCCAGGGCGTCCGCGACCCGCTCCAGCGATCTCATGCTGGGGCGGGCGCGCTCGTTCTCTATCTGGCTCAGGAAGGGCACGGACAGCCCGCTGCGCGCCGATACGGCGGCCAGCGTGAGGTGGAGTGCGCGCCGCCGCTTGCGCACGGCGACGCCCACCCGCAGCGGCTGCTCCTTGGCGTCCTTCTCCTTGTCGTGCATGTTCACGTCATGGGTGTCCGGCGTGCCCGCCCGGGCGAAGCCGTACTCCATGCCGTCCGTGGCGTCCGCGATGTTTCCGTCTTCCTTACCGTTCATGTCGGGGCTGCCCTCCCCTACCCGTCGTGGCACATCGGTGTGCTGTAAGCACCTTACGCAGCAACCGCCCCCGGATTCGCGTGCAAGGGACCACCGGGCCGTTCCCCGGCTGATTCCCGTACCCCGGCGGTCACCCTCCGTGGCCGTGGCCGGCCCGCCACAGCACACGGTCGCCGTCGAGGATCACGGCGTCCCCGCCCGGGCGGACCAGCAGCCGGGCGCCGGGGTGGCCGGCGGTGCCGCTGCTCCAGACCGCCGCGCCGTCGGCGGTGCGCACGGTGAGCTCGCCGTCGCGGGAGAAGACGGCCTGGCTGCCCTTGCCCGCGGTGCCGGCGCTCCAGCGGTGGGCGCCGGCCGGGGCGAGGAGCAGCAGGTCCCCGTCGGTGGCCAGGGTCAGCCGGGCGGCGCCGGCGTCGAGGACGTCGCCCGGGCGCAGGACGGTGCCGGGGTGGACCTCCACGGAGACGTCGAGCCTGCCCTCGGCCAGGGCCCGCAGGGTGGGCAGGGAGGGGGTGAAGGCGTAGAGGGCGCCCTCGGTGCGGATGAACCGGCCGAAGCGGAGGGTGGTGGCGCGGCTGCCGCCCTCGGACTCGTGCTCGAAGGTGACCGGGGAGCCGGGGCCCAGGACGGGGTCGGCGCCGGTGCGGGGGTTGCGGCCGGGCGGGAAGTCGGCCTCGTTGATCCACTGCTTGGCGACGAACTCGAACTGCTGGACGAGGTCGGCCTGGTAGCCGATGAAGACCAGCCCGCGCGGGGTTCCGTCGCCGCTCCGGCCGGTCTCCTGGTCCGGGTCGTAGGGGGGCCCGTACGGGATGCCGCGCCGGATGATGCGGCGGTTGTCCAGGGCGGCGGGGTCCAGCGGGGGGCGGCCCGGGACGGGGACGAGGCCGTCGCGCGGGTTGCCCTTGCGGATGTGCGCGAACAGCGGGGTGTGCCAGCCCTGCGGGTCGTCCCGGTAGGAGAGGACGGCGTCCGGGTCGGTGCCGACGGGGCAGGGCTGCTCGGCGAGCGGGCAGCCCGCGACGGGGGCGCCGCCGGGCCAGCGGCCCACCAGGCGGGCCGCCAGCCAGGTCTCGGTCGCGTCGGCGGGCGCGGCCCCGGCCCGCTGGAGGTCGGCCAGCCGCTCGCGGGCCTGCGCCCACCAGCCGGGTACGTCCTGCGCGAGCCGGCGGACCACCTGGAAGGAGCCACCGGTGGCCCAGGCGGGCAGCCCGGCGGGCCGCTGACCGGCCCTCTCCTGTCCCACGAGGAACTCCCCGGCCGGGACCAGCCGCGCGCCGGGCTTCCCCAGGACGGTGGTCCCGGTGGCCGGGTCGGGGGCGTGGAAGCCGAGGACGCCGGGCTGGCTGATGCCGTCGGTGAACCCGAAGTGCTCGTGCCCGCGCAGGGCGCCGGGCAGGGTGGCGCCGTCCTGGCGGAAGACGAGCACGCCCTGGACGGGGCCCAGGGCCCGCTGGTGGCGGTCGACGGCGGCGGCGAGCTTCTCGGGGTCGTCCGCCGAGAGGTTGAGGACGGCGTGCACGGCCCGGTGCGGGCTCTCGGCGCCGAACAGCCAGGAGTCGGGTGCGCTGTCGCCGGTGTCCCCGAGCGCCTCGGCCCGCTGGGCGGGGCCCTGTGCGAAGGCCTCGGCGGTGCTGCCGGGCGGCAGGGCGGGAAAGGGGTCGCGCCCGGCGAGGAAGCGCAGCCCGGCGTGGGTGAGGGAGAGTCCGGTCCACTGGGCGGAGAGGGCGGCCGGGTCGGTGCCGCCCGCCTTGACGCGGGCGGCGCTGAAGGCGGCGTTGAACTTGGCCATCTCCTCGGTGACGGAGATCTCCGGCAGCAGCCGGCCCAGCCAGCAGCGGGCCAGGACCGGCTCGCGGAAGCGCAGCAGCAGGAGGCAGGCGTGGTCCTTGCGGGATCCGGCCAGGATGTCGCCCTGGCTGTTGCGGTCGGAGCGCAGGGGCAGCGCGGCGGTGCCATCGGCGGCCGCCGGCAGTGGGGCCCGGGACCCGGTCGCCGCCCCGGCGGTGTGCGGGCAGACGGCGAGCGCGGCGGCGGCCGCCGCCCCGGCCCTGATGACGGTCCTGCGGGCGGGGGCGGCGGGCTGGGCGGCGGCGGCATCCATCGGGGCTCCTGGGTGTGGCTCGCGCGGGAACCGGGCGGGGCCGAGCGCCCGTCCGGTGATCAACACCCTCCGCGAGGGAGCACGCCCGCGCGCGCCGGAGGAACTGTTCGAGTGACTGATCGGCCACCAAGGGTGACGGGCTACGGCCGGGCGGCGTTACGGCATCATCGCCTCCATGACGACGACACGACGCCTGATGCTCCTGGACACCGCGTCCCTCTACTTCCGCGCCTACTTCGGCGTGCCGGACTCCGTGAAGGCCCCGGACGGCACCCCGGTCAACGCGGTGCGCGGGCTCCTGGACTTCATCGGGCGGCTGGTGCAGGACCACCGGCCGGACGATCTGGTGGCCTGCATGGACGCCGACTGGCGGCCGCACTGGCGGGTGGCGCTGATCCCGTCGTACAAGGCGCACCGGGTCGCGCAGGAGGCCGAGGCCGGCCCGGACGTGGAGGAGATCCCGGACACCCTCGCCCCGCAGGTGCCGATCATCGAGGCGGCACTGGACGCGTTCGGCATCGCCCGGGTGGGGGTCGCCGGGTACGAGGCGGACGACGTGATCGGCACCCTGACCACCCGTGCCACGGGCCCGGTGGACATCGTCACCGGCGACCGGGACCTCTACCAGCTGGTCGACGACGCCCGGGCGCGCCGCGTCCTGTACCCGCTCAAGGGCGTGGGCACCCTCCAGGTCACCGACGAGTCCTGGCTGCGCGAGAAGTACGGGGTGGACGGCCCCGGGTACGCGGACCTGGCGCTGCTGCGCGGGGACCCGAGCGACGGCCTGCCGGGCGTTCCGGGCATCGGCGAGAAGACCGCGGCCAAGCTGCTGGACGCGTACGGGGACCTGGCCGGGATCATCGCGGCGGTCGAGGACCCGAAGTCGAAGCTGACCCCCACCCAGCGCAAGCGGCTGGACGAATCGCGCCCGTACCTGGCGGTCGCGCCGAAGGTCGTCAAGGTGGCCTCGGACGTCCCCCTGCCCGCCTTCGACCCGGCCCTCCCCCGGGTTCCCGCTCGACCCGAGATGGTTGACGCCCTCGCCCATCGGTGGGGTCTGGGAGGAGCGATGTCACGCCTGAGCAGCGCGCTGCGCCCATGAGGTGCTAACTTAGGTAATCCTAAGCTTCGTAAGCGTCAGGGGAGACACCGTGGCAGAAGGACGCGCCCGTACCGTCGGCACCGCAGTCGTCGTACGCACCGAACGGCTGACGCCGCACATGGTCCGCATCGTGCTGGGCGGAGACGGGCTGGCCGGGTTCGGCGCGGGCGCGTACACCGACCACTACGTCAAGCTCCTCTTCGAGCCGGAGGGCGTGCGGTACGCGGAGCCCTGGGACCTGGACGCGATCCGTGCGACGCACCACCGTGAGGCCTGGCCCCGCCAGCGTGCGTACACGGTCCGCGCCTGGGACCCGGCGCGCCGCGAGCTGACCCTGGACTTCGTGGTCCACGGCGACGAGGGCCTCGCGGGCCCGTGGGCGGCCCGCGTCCAGCCCGGCGAACCGGTCCACTTCCTCGGCCCCGGCGGCTGCTACGCCCCGGACCCGGAGGCCGACTGGCACCTCCTCGTCGGCGACGAGAGCGCGCTGCCGGCGATCGCGGCGACGATGGAGCGGATGCCGCCGGGGGCTCGGGTGCACGCGTTCGTCGAGGTCGACGGCCCGGCGGACGAGCAGCCCATCGCCACCCCGGACGGCATCACCCCGGTCTGGCTCCACCGGGGCGACCGCCCGGTGGGCGCGGCCCTGCTGGAGGCCGTCACCACGCTGGACTTCCCCTCGACGGACGTCCACGCCTTCGTCCACGGCGAGGCGGGCTTCGTGAAGGAACTCCGCCGCCACCTGCGGCTGGACCGGGGCATCCCCCGCGAGCGGCTCTCCATCTCGGGCTACTGGCGCCACGGCGAGACGGACGAGGGCTGGCGGGCCATCAAGCGCGACTGGAACGCCACGGTGGAAGCGGAACAGGACGTCCCCGCCCCGGCCGCCGCGTAACCCCTGCGGGGCCGCTCCCTGGTCCCGCTGCGCGGAGCCCCTCCCCGCCCCGCCCTTTCACCGTTTTCCCGGGGCAAGCCCCGGACCCCGTACGTGCGCTCAAACGCCGCGCGGGCTATCTATGGCCCCGCCGGCGTTTGAGGCGCGGGGGTCTGGGGGCGGAGCCCCCAGGGAACGGGCGAAGGG
>NZ_JBEZWL010000250.1:0-5777 GCF_040648015.1 Streptomyces sp. NPDC029216
CCTTCCGCACAGCCTGTCGCGCCTAATCGATATTTTCTGGTGGTTTTGTGTTGTACAGGTTTGTCCTCTTCGGGGGGGGGGGGGGGGGGGGGGGGGGGGGGGGGGGGGGGCCGGGGGGGCCGGGGCCGGGGGGAGCTGGCCCTTGAGCGGGCCCCAGTCGTTCGGGTCCGGTACGCCGGGCGGGAGCATCTGGCGGCGCTTGGGCGCGTCCGGGTCGTGTGCCTCGCCCGGCTCCTTGGCGCCGGGCCACGCCTTGGCGACGCGCGCCGCCAGGACGAAGTCCTTGCGCAGCGGGTGGCCCTCGAAGTTCTCGGGGAGCAGGAGGTGCACGAGGTGCGGGTGGTCGGTGAAGACCACGCCGAACATCTCGTACGTCTCACGCTCGTGCCAGGCCGCGCCCGCGTAGACCGCGACCGCCGACGGGAGGCTCGGGGCGCTGTGCGGGACGGTCGTGCGGAGCAGCAGGCGGCGTACCCGCCCGCCCTCCAGGGCGACGACGTGGGCGCAGATCCGGAAGCCGGTGCCCGGCTCGTCGACCGCGCTCAGCCAGTCGAAGTAGGTGCAGCCCAGCTTGTCGCGGGCGATCTCCAGCGACGGGATCCAGGAACCGGCCGGGACGTCCACGGTGAGGACGTCGTACGCGACCGAGGCCACGGCCTCCGCGCCGAAGACCTCCGGGGCCGCGTCGGGGAGGGAGTCGTAGAGGTTCACGCGCCGCCCCCCGGGGCGGGCGGGGCGCTCACCAGGCCGCTGGTGAGCTGCGCGACCGACGGCTGCGCGGCGTAGCGGTCCGCCAGCGACTCGCGGGCGATCTTCTCCTGGAGCTTGAGGATGCCCTGGAGGAGGGCCTCGGGGCGGGGCGGGCAGCCGGGCACGTAGACGTCGACCGGGATGATCTGGTCGACGCCCTTGGTGACCGAGTACGAGTCCCAGTACGGGCCGCCGCAGTTGGAGCAGGCGCCGAAGGAGATGACGTACTTGGGTTCGGGCATCTGCTCGTAGAGCCGCTTGACGGCCGGGGCCATCTTGTCCGTCACCGTGCCCGAGACGATCATCAGGTCGGCCTGGCGCGGGCCCGGCGCGAAGGGGATGACACCCAGGCGGATGAAGTCGTGACGCGCCATGGACGCGGCGATGAACTCGATCGCGCAGCAGGCGAGGCCGAAGTTGAAGACCCACAGGCTGTAGCGGCGGCCCCAGTTCAGGACCACCTTCATCGGCTCGGGGGCCAGGCGGGAGAGGACCCCCAGCCTCCTGGGTTCCGGGAGCGCAACGGGCTCCGGTGTCACGGCGGCCGGTGTCACGTCCATTCGAGGACGCCCTTCTTGTACGCGTAGAGCAGGCCGACGGCGAGGAACCCCAGGAAGACGAACATCTCCACCAGGGTCGTGGCGCCGTAGCCGGCGGCGGCGAAGACCGTCGCCCACGGGAAGAGGAAGATCGAGTCGACGGCGAAGATGACGTAGAGGAAGGCGTAGACGTAGTAGCGGACCTGGGTGTGCGCCCAGCCCTCCCCCACGGGGTCCACGCCGCACTCGTACGTCAGCAGCTTCTCGGGGGTCGGGACCACGGGCCGCAGCAGGCGGCCGGCGCCGAAGGCCACGGCGACGAAGAGCACGCCGAGGACGGCGAGCAGGCCGACGACCGAATAGCTGCGGAAGTAGTCCGCGGCAATTACGGTCACGGTCGATACCGTTGGTTCGGGCACGTCCGTTCCTCGCTCCTCGGCCACTGTCGACGTTCTCGTTGATCTGGTACGGACGGGAGTCTAGGGCCTGGTCCGCACAGGGTGGGGTTACCCCCCGTTTACTCGCGCCTGGCCACCCCATGGCTTTGCCGGGGTGGAATTGGCACGCTGGGCCGCATGACCGCGAACGATCAAGCTTCCGTCCCTCCTCCCGTCCGGCCCGTTTTCTCCGGGGCCACGTGGAAGGAGATCGCCTATCTGGTCACCAATCTGCCGGTGGCGCTGATCGGATTCATTTACACGGTTGTCATGCTTGCGACCGCGGGCGGGCTGGCCGTGACCGCGATCGGACTGCCGCTGCTGCTGGCCGGTCTTTACCTGTCGCGGCAGCTCGGGGTGCTGGAGCGGGTACGGGCGAGGGCGCTGCTGGGTGTGCGCGTCGCCGAGCCGACCCCGCTTCCGGGGCCGCGCCGCTCCGGCGGGTTCTTCCCCTGGCTGTGGGCGGGGATCAAGGACCCGGTGGCGTGGCGGACCGTGCTGTTCGAGCTGGTCCGGCTGCCCTGGGGGGTGCTGACCTTCAGTATCGCCCTGCTGGGGCTGTTCGTGCTGTGGCCCGTGCTCCCGTACGTGGTGCGGCTGCTCGCGAACCTGGACCGGGCGATGGTACGGGGCCTGCTGTCGCCCTCCGACGAGCTGGAGCGGCGGATCGCCGAGCTGGAGTCGGGGCGCGGGGTGGTCGTGGACACGGCGGCGGCCGATCTGCGGCGGATCGAGCGGGACCTGCACGACGGGGCGCAGGCGCGGCTCGTGGCGCTGGCGATGGGGCTGGGCCTGGCGAAGGAGAAGCTGCTGGAGGACCCGGAGGGCGCGGCGGCGATGGTCGACGAGGCGCACGGGGAGGTCAAGCTCGCGCTGCAGGAGCTGCGGGACCTGGCGCGGGGGATCCATCCGGCGGTGCTGACGGACCGGGGGCTGGACGCGGCGCTGTCGTCGGTGGCGGCGCGGTGTCTGGTGCCGGTGAAGGTGTCGGTGGAGCTGGAGGAGCGGCCGGCGGAGGCGATCGAGGGGATCGCGTACTTCGTGGTGTCGGAGCTGCTGCAGAACGTCAGCAAGCACGCGGTGGGGGTCGCGCGGGGCGCGTCGGTGGAGGTGTGGCGGGCGGGGGCGCGGCTGGTCGTGCGGGTGTCCGACGACGGGCCGGGCGGGGCCGGGCCCTCCGGGGGGAGTGGGCTGGCGGGGCTCGCGGAGCGGGTGCGGGCCGTTGACGGGGGGTTCGGGGTGGAGTCGCCCCGGGGGGCGGGGACGGTGGTGACGGTCGAGTTGCCGTGGCGCGTCCGCGGGTAGCGGGGGGTCTGGCCTGGCCGGGCGGGTCGGGGGTGCCGCTGCGCGGAGCGGTCCCCGACCCGCCCTTTCACCGTTTCTCCCCCAGCTACCGCTGGGAGGTGCCCCCAGGGGCTCCGCCCCAGACCCCGCGCCTCAAACGCCGGCGGGGCTGGATTCGGTGGGGTTAACCCCCCAGGCGGGACGCCGACCCGCCGGATGGTCCGGGGGGAGGGGCCCCGGCCAGGGTGGAGGGGTTGGGTCAGGGGATGGAAGGGGTCTGGGCATGGTGGAGCGTCGTGGGGTGCTGAGGGCGCCGCTGGAGGGGCGGGTCTGGCGGGAGTTGCTCTATCTGCTGGTCGGGCTGCCGTTGAGCACGCTGTACTTCGCGCTCGCCGTCGCCGGGGTGTCCGCCGGGGCCGGGCTGCTCGTGACCTTCGTCGGGGTGCCGGTCCTGGCCGGGGTGCTCGCCATGTGCCGGGGGTTCGGGTACGTGGAGCGGGCCCGGGTGCGGGGGCTGCTGCGGGTGCCGGTCGCCGGGCCGGCTCCGGTGCGGGCGGCCAGGCGCGGGGTGCTGCCCGCCATGGGGGCGCTGCTGAAGAGCGGCAGCGCCTGGCGGCACGTGCTGTACTCGGTGGTCCACTTCCCCTGGGCGGTGTTCTCCTTCTGCGTCGCGCTCACCCTCTGGAGCTACGGATGGAGCATGCTGCTGTACCCGCTGTGGTTCTGGGTGTTCCCGGCCTTCACCGACCGGTCCGGGCTGCAGTTGTTCCAGAACGGCGACTACACCTTCACTCTGGACTCCCCCCTCGCCATCGCCGCCGCCAGTGGGCTGGGGCTGGTGCTCACGCTGCTCACCCCGTGGGTCATCCGGGGGCTCGTGACCGTCGACCGGGTCCTGGTCACCGGGCTGCTCGGCCGGTCGCGGCTCGACGACCGGGTCAGTGAGCTGGAGTCCGACCGCGGGGTGGTCGTGGACAGCGCCGCCGCCGATCTTCGGCGCATCGAGCGGGAGCTGCACGACGGGGCCCAGGCGCGGCTGGCGGCGCTGGCCATGGAGCTGGGGCTCGCGAAGGAGAAGCTGGCCGAGGACCCCCGGGCCGCCGCCCGCCTGGTGGACGAGGCCCACGGCGAGGTGAAGACCGCGCTGCGGGAGCTGCGGGACCTGGCCCGGGGGATCCATCCCGCCGTGCTCACCGACCGGGGGCTGGACGCGGCGCTGTCGGCTGTGGCCTCACGGTGCGCGGTTCCGGTACGGGTGGAGGTGGACCTGCCGTCCCGGCCCGCCCCGGCGGTCGAGGGGATCGCGTACTTCACGGTGTCGGAGCTGCTGCGGAGCCTCGGCGGGCACGCGGGGGCCCGGAGCGCGGGCGTGGACGTGTGGAAGTCCGGGGAGCGGCTGCTGATCCGGGTCACGGCCGACGGCCAGGACGGAACCGGCCCCTCCGGGGGAGGTGTGCCGGCTGGGCTCGCGGAGCGGCTGGACGCGGTGGACGGCGTCCTGGTCGTCGACTCGGGGCCGGGGCGGGGGACGACGGTGACAGCGGAGCTGCCCTGGCGCGCGTAGACCCGTCCGCGACCCGCGAAACTCCGCCCGCCCGGCCGCCCGCGGCTGGGATGCTTGGCACTGCCAAGTGGGTTTGCGAGTGACGCGGGAGCTGCTGAAACGTGGAAGACAGGGTGCGGGTGGTCATCGCCGAGGATTCAGTGCTGCTCCGTGAGGGCCTGACCCGGTTGCTGACCGACCGGGGGCATGACGTCGTGGCCGGCGTCGGGGACGCGGAAGCCCTGATCAAGACGGTGGCGGACCTGGCGGCCGAGGGGAAGCTGCCCGACGTGGTGGTGGCCGACGTGCGGATGCCGCCGACGCACACCGACGAGGGGGTACGGGCCGCCGTGCAGCTGCGCCGCGACTACCCGGGGATCGGGGTGCTCGTGCTGTCCCAGTACGTGGAGGAGCAGTACGCCACCGAACTGCTGGCCGGTTCCAGCACCGGGGTGGGGTACCTGCTCAAGGACCGGGTGGCCGAGGTGCGCGAGTTCCTCGACGCCGTCGTCCGGGTGGCGCGGGGCGGTACGGCCCTGGATCCCGAGGTCGTGGCGCAGCTGCTGGGGCGCAGCCGCAAGCAGGACGTCCTGGCGGGTCTGACCCCGCGCGAGCGGGAGGTGCTGGGCCTCATGGCGGAGGGACGCACGAATTCCGCTGTAGCCAAGCAGCTCGTGGTGAGTGACGGGGCCGTGGAGAAGCACGTCAGCAATATCTTCATGAAGCTGGGCCTGTCTCCGAGTGACGGGGATCACCGGCGCGTACTGGCGGTTCTTACCTACCTCAGGTCTTGATCGACTGAGACTCTGTCAGTTAAGGCACGCGTCGGCATCGCCGTACGACGGCCGGGTGATTTGGAATATTTCGAGTAGAGCACGACGTCTGTCGGACAGACCGCTCCGCGCGGAGCGGTCCAGAATGCGGGCGACCCAGGGACGGACGACGTCGCGGACGTAGGGTTGACCTTGGGAGTGAACGCCCACGCCTCGAAGGAGGTCCAGTTCAGTGACCAGCCAGGTCAGTAGCCCGGCCGAGCAGGCCGACGGGGCCGGCGGGGCCATCGGTGAGCAGCGCAGCGCGCCTCAGCCCGGTGGAGCCGGCAAGGAAATCCGCCGTGTCGACCGGGTGATCATCCGCTTCGCGGGTGACTCGGGTGACGGTATGCAGCTGACGGGTGACCGTTTCACCTCGGAGACGGCGTCCTTCGGCAACGACCTCTCGACG
>NZ_JBEZWL010000251.1:0-5461 GCF_040648015.1 Streptomyces sp. NPDC029216
CTACGAACGCAAAGCCGACCACTTCCTCGCCTTCACCAGCATCGCCTGCACCCTCATCTGCTACCGAAGACTGGCCAAATGAGATGACGTCTAAGTGCAAGTCACGCGAGCTGGGCCGCTTCATGGCGGCCTGAGCCAGGTCTGCCCCGCGAAGTGCTCGGAAGCCATCAGAAGGCGATGTCCTATGAGTAGAGCAGGACACGCTTGCGGAGGAGAGCGAAGCCGGCTGGCCGAACATCTGGCGTTTAAGCATCTTGATCCGGTTGACGTGTCCTTCGACGACGCCGGAGTTCCAGGACAGGGTGAGGCCGGCCGTGACGGCATCAGGGTCGCGGTCGATGCCGGCGGCCAGGGTATGGATGGGTGGCAGATCGTCCTGCCGGACGGCGTCGAGCCATTCCTGTAGACGTTCGCCCTCGCGCTCGGTGAGCATCCGGGCGAAGGACCGGACGTGCCCGGTGAGGGCGTCCAGTTCCGGGCAGTGGACCAGCACCGCCTTGAGCCGGAGTTGTTCGCTCTCTGCGAGGGTGTCGGGGTGCCGGAGAATCCACCCGGAAACCGTCCGCGGGGTGGGCGGCCGGGCGGAAACCGGTCCGGGCGAGAGGCGTTTTTCCCGGAGGTAGGCGCGAACTCGCTGGTAGCTGCCCTTGTAGCCGAACGGCACGATCTCCTCCCACAATGCCCAGGCGTTGGTGCAGCCCTGGTTCCAGCAGTCGTCCAGGTATTGCTTGTACTCGTCGAGGACGGTGGGGCGGTTCTGCCACTGCCCCTGGAAGAGGTCTTCGGGAGCGACGGCGTCGGCCAAGCGTTTGACGGTGCGGTGGGTCATGTGGAGCTGGCGGCCGATCGAGCGTCGGCTGTGGCCGGCCGCCAGCAGCGTGTGGACGATGGCGTGCCTGTCCCGAATGCGGTCGGCGAACCGGTGCCCTGTTGGCCATGGCGATCCGGTCATCTGCTCGGGCGGCGGAGCCACGACCGCGGAATCGGCTGGCTCACGAGCCAGGACCCCAAGGCAGCTGCGGTGCTGGGCGACGCATCGCTCGGCGGCCTCGCTCAGGTTGTGCCCCAAGTGCCACCTGTCTGCGACTTGGATCGCCTGGGGCGCCCCGATGGTGGCTCCTTCCGCAAAGGACGGAGCGCGGTCGCGGCAGACGACCTCAATGCCCGGGCGTTCAGCCAGCCACGCGGCCAGGCTGGATGCTTCCCGGTCGGGCAGCATGTCCACAGGCCGCCCAGTTTCGACGTCGACCAGCACGGTCCCGTAGAAGCGCCCTTTGCGCGTCGCGTACTCGTCGACCCCGACAACCCGCGGCGCTGCTACATCTGGATCGGGCAGGGCCTTGACCAATCGCAGAACGGTGCTGCGGCTGACAGCTACCCCGAAGACACCGGCCATGCGCGCGCCTGCCCGGCCGGCCAGCGCGAGACCGACCGCAGCCAGCGTCGCCCGCAGGCGCTCGGTCCACCGGCCGTACCGCCGGGTCAGCCCGGCTATCTGTTCGACGAAAGTCTGCCGTTCGCATAACGCGTTCCCGCAGATGAACCGGCGGACCCACAGGCACAGCCGAACCCGCTTCCCCGCACTGGGCACGTCAGCGGGATACCGCATATAGGAGCTGTGAACCCGCTCCGACCAGCTCATGCACCCAACGCAGTCGGCCCCGACCAGCGTGCACCGGGCCTCTATCAATACCGCCTCGTCGTTCACGTCGATCGACAGCACCGCGATATCCGCGATCGACGGGAACAGCAGCTCCTCCAGCTGGAGCACCGTCTCTTCCACGGACCCGAACTGTCAGCCCATCCACGATCGCCACCGATGGTTTTCAGGCAACTATCGGACGGTAGGAGCGACCTCCAACCGTCACTCACGGTGCACGCTTCACGGAAAGTGAGCCAGAACCTCAAATCCGACACCACCTTCTACCTCCGCGCCACCACCGACGACCCCCACCAACCCCGTCATCCGCATCCTCTCCACCCACGTCACCGTCCTCAAACCCGACCTCGACATCGGCAACCTCAGCATCAACGGCACCGTTACGGCCAAGGGCGACGTCAACATCGCGCAGGGCAAGCAGCTGGCAGTCCATAAAATCGTCGCTAGCGGCAGCTACATCGAAGTGGGCGACAGCGTCTTCCAAAAGGGACATCTGATCGTCGCAGACGAATTCACCGCCGCCACGGCGGTGACCTCCCGCGCAACTCTGCTCGCCAGCACCAACTTGGGAGCCTGCCCGGACCATCCAGTGGGACTGATTCTGGACGGCAGGGACAACACCTACTTCCAGACAAGCTGGGCAGTACCAGCCAATGGCTGGGTGATGGTGGACCTGGGCGCTACCCGGAGCATCACAAAAGTCGAGATCCGCCTTGTGTATTACTTCAACGAGGGTGTGGTTGAGGCAAGCCAAGACGGTCTGACCTCGTGGGTTCGCATGGGCGACTTGTTCGACAAGCAGGAATTCATCTACACAGCCCCTGCCGGAACAGAGTTCAGATACATCCGCCTTCGGAATGCCGGGGGCCAGGGACCAATTCTGCACATCAGGAGAATCAATGTGACCCTCGGTACTTAGCCCGTGTCCTTCGTCGACCGCTGCTCCACACCCTCTGAATCCGGCAGGCCGGCCAGCAGGGACACATACGTGAACCCAGCCGAAGTGAGCAACCCCAACACGATGCCGCTGTAGCTGAGCCGAAGGCTGTTGTCCAGAAGCCGAGCCCGGACAGCGGCCCAAGGCGGCATTGCACGCGCGAGGCCCATACGGCGATGGACCGACCATCTGTCAGAGGAGACCCGCATGCGGAAGGCCGAGCCGCAGGGGCTGGCTCGACCGCCTGCTGCCCTCGGGAAGCTCGATCGCGCACTGGCTGCACCGCGGGGTCCTCACGTGCGGCCGGATGCAGATGCCTCGTACGGTGATGCGATGGGTACCGACTCCTGAGGGCCCCGCCCAGGATGGCGGCAGGCCCTTCAGCTTAGGTGCGAATCACTCCGGACAGATAAAGCTGCAAAGGCCGTCGTCGTCGGGCGGCCACTCGCAGCAGGCGTGGTGAGCAGAAATCTCGACCTTGTCGCGATCGAGGAACTCCGTGACGATGCGCCCGTCCTCAATACGCTTGACCCCTACCTGCTTCTTGAAATCGATCTTCAGTATTTCGAGCTCAATCCTTTTGCATTTCACCGCATACCTGCCAGCGGCCTCAGGGTACTTGGCGAATAGTTTGTCGACTTCTTCGAAGAACTCAGGGTCGCGCTCTGGCCCGCAGGCGGGCTTGGTGTTCATGGCTACGCTCCTCAGCGTCGAGTGCTTGGAGCCCCAGATCCATGGTCCCTCAGCCTTGAGCCTGATGCCACCGAGCCCAGGAACGTCCCCGTTCAACCATCCATGGACCGCGTACGCTCCACCGCGGGGCTGGGCGGAGAGGACAGTCGGGTGAGCCGGTCGTGCAACGTGGCGTCGGTGCGGCAGCTCGCGACGAGAATCCCTTCCGAGTCGTGAACCGACAGAATGGGAACGTAGTTCGGGTGGCGTGTCGGGGAGGTACACACCAGGTCTCCCCGGGAAGCCTGACCTTAGACCGTGTCCTATGTGGTGATGGGTCGTTGGGCTCGGCATGGGGCGGGGTACGTGGAGTTGGATTGTTCCGGACGGGTTGTGGGAGATCGCCAAGCCGCTGATCCCGCCGTCGAGGGTGCGGCCGCAGGGCGGCGGGACGCAGGACACGCCTGACGAGACGCTGTTCGCGGCGATCATCTATGTACTGGTCTCCGGGTGTGCCTGGCGGGGCCCTGCCACCCTGCTTCGGGATATCGAAGTCGACCGCCCATCGCCGGTTCCTGATCTGGTCGAGGGCCGGGGTGTGGGGCCGGCTGCACGAGGAGATCCTGTACCGGCTCGACGACGCCGGCCTCCTCGATCTCTCCCGAGCCGTTCTCGACTCCGCCCACGTGCGGGCCAAAAAGGGGGCGGACTCACAGGTCCGAGCCCCGTGGACCGGGGCAAGCCCGGCTCGAAAATGCGCGTCCTGTCGGACGCGGCCGGACTGCCCCTCGTTGTCGGCCTCTCGGCCGCCAACACCCACGACAGCCAGGCCTTGAAGCCCATGGTGCTCGGTCACCAAACGAGACACGACCCCCACCGCGGACGCCACTTCAAGCCCCGGAAACTGCACGCCGACAAGGTTTACGACACACCTGAACTGCGGAAATGGCTCCGCGGCAAACGGATCGGCGTCCGCATCGCCCGCAAGGGCATCGAGTCCTCAGAGCGGCTTGGCCGCCGTCGGTGGGTGATCGGGCGGACCATGTCCTGGCTGACCGGCTACCGCCGGCTCAACCACCGCTACGAACGCAACCCGCGCAACTACCTGGCCTTCCTCGGCCTCGCCGCAGCCCTCTGCTGCTACAAACGCCTCCTCCGCCTCACCACATAGGACACGGTCTTAGAGCTCGTAACAGGATCTTGGTGAGATGTCCTGGTCGACCGTAACCGGTGTGACGATTCGGCCGTTCGTGGTGGTGTGAGTACTCGGCCGTGGATCGTGGATGACGGCTTGTGGGCACTTCAAGCACGGGACCCCGCCCCTCCTCGCGCCGTGGCTTGGTCAGGCCCAGTCGGCGTCGAGCTTCGTGAGGGCGGCGTGCTGTTCGGTGGTGAGCTTGTCGCGCCGGCTCTTGATGTTGGATATCCACACGCCCAGCTTCACGACTACCGGTTCCGTCTCGCCGTCGACTGTGATCTCCTCGGCGTGGGTCCTCGGGACCGGCCGGTGGGCGCTTTCCCGTTCCGCCCATTGCGTGAGGGCTGCCAGGCCCCGCTGGAACGCCTGCTGTGCGCTTGCTCGGCCCCTTCGCCGCACGGCTGGTCGCCGGGGCCGGAGGGGGCGCCTGGGCGGGTTCCACGCCCAGTGCGGTCAGCCGTGTCTGCTGCTCGGAGAGCAGCCGGGCCCAGGTGGCCTGCTGCTTCTGCTGTTGGAGCCAGCGTCCGATGTCGTCGCCGTCCATGAGCACGCCGGGGGCGATGTCGGGCAGCTGTCCGTCGGCGTCGGCCAGGTCCGCGAGGACGCGGTGGTGCCGCTGCCAGTCCAGCGGCCAGGGGCGGCAGTTCCAGTCCTTGTCGATCGCGGCGAGCTGCGCGCGCTGGGTTGCCGCGGTGTCCTCGTTCTTGCCGAGCCCGTTCTTGGCGCCCTTTGCGGCGGAGCTTGGCCATGTGCTGTCCGATGGGCATCATGTCGTCGTCCTCGCCCCACGTCGCGTCCTGCCAGGGTGCGAGGTGCCCGGTGGCCCGCTGGTAGGAGCGGAGTACGGCGAGCTTGGCCTCCCATGCGGCTAGGGTCTGTCGTCAAAGTCCCGTCTGCCCGGCGACGCTCCCCCAGCTACCGCTGGGAGGTGCCCCCAGGCACGCACTCTCGCCGCACCGGGCGCAAGACCGAGTACGCCCAGTACGAGGTCTTG
>NZ_JBEZWL010000252.1:0-5344 GCF_040648015.1 Streptomyces sp. NPDC029216
CCGCGCCTCAAACGCCGGCGGGGCTGGATTTCGCGCAGCGAAATTCCAGCCCGCGCGGCGTTTGAGCGCACGGGCGCGCAGCGCACGTACGGGGTCCGGGGCTTGCCCCGGGGAACGGCGAAAGGGCGGGGCGGGGAGCAGCGCCGCAGGCACCCGCACCCGCACCCCCGGCGGGACCGGCTACGCGGACTGGCGGAAGCGCGTCGTCCGGTGGACCGGATCCGTGTCGATGTGCGGAATCACGTGCTCACCGATCAGCTTGACCGTGTTCATCGTGTCCTCGAACGACACCCCGGTCGGCAGACCGAACGACAACTGGTCCGCCCCCGCCTGCTCCCACCTCTTGCACTGCGCCCGCACCTCCGCCGGGTCACCGCAGATCAGCAGCTCCTCCGCGATCAGCAGCTCGATGATCTCCGCGTTGTACTCCGGCAGCGTCTCCGGCCACTGCGGAATCGCCTCCGGGCGCGGGAACGTGTCGTGGTAGCGGAACACCAGCGACTGGAAGCGGTTCATGTTCGCGTTGACCGCGATCTCGACCGCCTTCTCGTGCGTCTCCGCGCAGATCGCCGTCGAGGTGACCATCACGTTGTCGTTCACGAAGGCGCCGATCGCCTTCGCCTCCTGGATCGCCGTCTTGTACTGCTCCAGGACCCACTCCATGTCCGAGACCTTCTGGACGCTGAAGCCCAGCACCCCGAGGCCCTTCTTCGCCGCCATCGCGTACGAGGAGGGGGAGCCGGCGGCGTACCACATGGCCGGGTGGGCCTTGCCGTACGGCTTGGGGAAGATCTTGCGGGGCGGCAGTGACCAGTGCTTGCCCTGGAACCCCTCGTACTCCTCCTGGAGGAACATCTTGGGGAATTCCGCGATGGTCTCCTCCCAGATCTCCTTGGTGTGGTTCATGTCCGTGATGCCGGGCAGGAACCCGAGGATCTCGTGGCTGCCCGCGCCGCGTCCGGTGCCGAACTCGAAGCGGCCCTTGGAGAGGTGGTCGAGCATGGTGACCTTCTCGGCCACCTTCACCGGGTGGTTCACCGGGGCCAGCGGGTTGAAGATGCCCGAGCCGAGGTGGATGCGTTCGGTGGCGGCGGCGAGGTAGCCGAGGAAGACCTCGTTCGCCGAGAGGTGGGAGTACTCCTCCAGGAAGTGGTGCTCGGAGGCCCAGGCGTACTTGAAGCCGGACTTGTCGGCCTGGATGACGTACTGGGTCTCCTCGAGCAGCGCCTTGTGCTCTGCCTCGGGGTCGACCTTGGACCGCGCCTCAGGCACGTATCCCTGCACGAAGAGCCCGAATTCCAAGGGGTTCACCGTCCTTAGTTTTCTGACGTTCCGTCAGATTTGATGGGTCCGACTGTTCCACCGCGGGGTGGGGGCGTCAAGAGCGGAGACGGCAGTAACTGACGCAACGTCAGATGGATGGGCGGGGGTGCGGGTCAGAGGATGCTGACCCCCGCCGTCCAGCCCCCGTCGATCACGAACGGCTGGCCGGTGATGTACGAGGAGTCCTCGGCCGTCAGGAACAGCGCCAGCCTCGCTATCTCCTCCGGCCGCCCCACCCGCCCCAGCGGCACCACCCGCCGGTACAGCTCCGCCATCGCCTCCCGGGCCTCATCCGTCATCCCGGCCGGATCCAGCAGGCCGGGGTTGGCCATGGGGGTGTCCACCGCGCCCGGACACACCGCGTTGACCCGGATGTTCTGCGCGGCCAGCTCCAGCGCCGCCACCCGCGTCAGCCCGAGGACCGCCGCCTTGGTCGCCGCGTAGGCACCCACGTACGCCATGCCCGTGAGGCCCGTGTACGAGGAGGTGTTGACGATCGTCCCGCCGCCCGCCGCCCCGATCTCGGGGGCGACCGTCTTGATCCCGAGGAAGGCACCTATCTGGTTCACCTGGATGACCTGCTGGAACTCCTCCAGCGGGGTCGCGGTCAGCTCGTTGAAGCGCAGGATGCCCGCGTTGTTGACCAGCCCGTCGATCCGGCCGAAGGCCTCCTTCGCGGCGGCCACGGCGGCCGCCCAGTCCTCCTCGCGGCTCACGTCCATCCGTACGTACCGCGCCCGGTCGTCACCGGCCTCCCCGTTGATCTCCTTCGCGACGGCGGCGCCCTGCTCGTCGAGCACGTCGCCGAGCACCACCCTCGCGCCCTCGGCGGCGAAGAGCCGCGCCTCCTGCTCGCCCTGGCCGCGCGCCGCACCGGTGATGATGACGACGCGCCCGTCCAGCTTGCCCACGGATACCTCCGGTCCAGTCGTTCTGGCCGCTCTGGCCGTTCTGGCTGTTCTGGCCGCTCTGGCCGTTCTAGTCGTTGAGGAGCGGGGCCACCTCGGCCCCGAAGGCGGTGATCTGGTCGACGAGTTCGGCACGGTCGCGATTGCGGAAGCGGACCTGGATCTGGTCCACGCCCAGCGCCCGGTACTCCCGCAGGGACTCCGCGAGGGACTCCGCCTTGCCGGTGAGGGTGCGCCGGCCGGTGTCCCAGCCGGGCTGGCCGACGTAGAGGGGCTCGGTGATCGCCCCCACCTCGAAGGGCCCCTCCACCCCGGCCGCCTCCCGCAGCTCCCGGATACGGGCCACCTGCGCCGGGATCCGGTCGCGCGGGTCCCCCTGCGGGAGCCAGCCGTCACCACGCACGGCGGCCCGCCGGACGGCGGCGGGCGAGGACCCGCCGACCCAGACCGGGATCCGCTGCTGGGCGGGGCGGGGGAGCTGGCCGAGGTCGCGGAAGGAGAACCGTTCCCCCTCGAACTCGGGGAACTCCTCCGGGCCGAGGGCCGCCCGCAGGGCGTCCAGGGTCTCGTCGAGCACCGGCCCGCGGCGGTCGAAGTCCGCGCCGAGGGCCTCGAACTCCTCCTGCACGTGCCCGGCCCCGACCCCGAGGACCAGACGGCCCCCGGAGAGGTGGTCGAGGGTCGCGTACTGCTTGGCGGTGGCCAGCGGGTGGCGCAGGCCGACGATCGCGACGTGGCTCAGCAGCCGTACGCGCTCGGTGATCCCGGCCAGGAAGGCCAGGGTGGCCACCGGGTCGTACCAGACCGTGCCCATGGGTCCGGCGAGCCGGCGCGGGATGGCCACGTGGTCGCAGGTGGCCAGGTACCCGAAGCCGGCCCGGTCGGCGGCCCGCGCCACCTCGGCGAGGTCGGCCGCGCCGGCCGAGGCCTCCCAGGGCTCGGCGTAGATGGTGCTCTGCGACTGGACCGGGAGCTGCATCCCGTACGCCAGCCGGCCTTCCGGAAACACGCGTGCCATGGCCGTCCCCGCCTCGCCTTCGTCGTGTACTCACTCACCGCCGTGCGGCCGGCTGTCGCTGCCGCGTCGGGCGTGCCTGTGCCGGTTTGCCCATGCCGGTTTGCCCATGCCGATGGGCCCGTGTCGGCATGCCCGTGTCGCCGGGCCATCGTCGTAGCTGACGGTCCGTCAGGCAAGGGGTAGGGCAGGACGGATGGCACGGTCGGCGACGGTCGGGAGCAGTCGGGAGCGTTGGCTCGGGACGGCGCAGCGCCTAGGGTGCGGGCCGTGGAACTGATGCTCACGCTCGTCAGCGGACTGGCCTGGACCCTCGTGTACGTCGAGGCGATCCGGGTGGGGCTGCGCGACCGCACGTACGCCATGCCCGTCGCCGCGCTCGCGCTGAACCTCGCCTGGGAGTGCACCTACGCCGTCGGCGACCTCCGCACCGGGCTGTCCCCGCAGGGGGTGGTGAACCTGGTGTGGGCCGTCGCCGACCTCGCGATCGTCTACACCTACCTGCGGTACGGGCGCACCGAGCTGCCCGCCTTCGTGACCCGGCCGGTGTTCGCGGCGTGGAGCGCGCTCGTCTTCGCGACCGGATTCGCCGTGCAGTGGCTGTTCCTCGCCCACTTCGGCACGCACGACGCCTCGCGCTACGCCGCCTTCCTGCAGAACCTGCTGATGTCCGGGCTGTTCCTGGGCCTCTACGCCGCCCGGCGCGGGCCGCGCGGGCAGTCGCTGCTGATCGCCGTGGCCAAGTGGCTGGGCACCCTCGCGCCGACCGTGCTGTTCGGGGTGATGGAGGGGTCCGGCTTCATCCTGGGGCTGGGGCTGCTGTGCTCCGTCTTCGACCTCGCGTACATCGGGCTGCTGTCCCGGGGGAAGGGGGAGGCCGCCCTCAGGGGCCGGCCGGACCCATCGCGATGACCGGGTGGGCCGCCGGGTCCAGGGTCTCCAGCAGCTGCTTCATCGCCGCCTTGGGGAGGCCGACGCAGCCCTGGGAGGGGCCGTCGTGGTCCACGTGGAGCCAGATGTTGCCGCCCCTGCCCTCGCCGTCCGGCATGACCGGGTCGAGCGGGGAGACGCCCTTGCGGCGGTTGTAGTCGATCGCCACGACGTAGTCGAAGGAGCCCTCCAGCGACTCGCCGTTCACACCGAGGCCCGAGGCGACGAAGCCGGAGTCCTGGTCGTACGGGAGCTTCGTGCCGGGCGGGGCCGGCAGCAGGCCGCCCGCGTCGGTGAGGGAGAACACGCCCTGCGGGGAGGTCAGGTCCCCGTACTCGCGCACCGTGGACCAGCCCTTGGCGCCGTTGCGGGCCGGCCACTGCGCGGCCCGGACCCAGTCGGCGCCGGGGGTGGGGCGGGTGTAGAGGGCGACGGTGGACTCCGAGGAGTCCTTCGCCTTGCCGGTGACGAGGACCAGCTGGCGCGCGTCGGCCGGGATCCCGGCCCGGGCGGCCTCGCTGAGGGCGGCCGCCGGGAGCCCGTGGAGGGCGTCGGGACGCTGCGCACCGCGCGTGGCGTGCCCGGGGTCCGCGGCGTGGGCCCGGGGGCGGGCGTCGGAGCGGGCCGGCGGCACGGGCGCACCGGGCCGCTCGTAGAGGGCGTGCACCCAGCCGGCCCCGAACAGCAACAGCCCGGCGGTGGCGACCAGCACCAGCGCCCGCGACGGCCGCGCCCCCGCCACCCCCCGCCGCCGCCGGGCAGCCCCCCGCCGCCCACCACGCTCCGTCGTACGGGCACGGGGACGACCGGGTACGGAGCCGGCGCGGCGGTGCTTGCTCATCCCCCCGACGGTACATCAGCTGATCACCTTTACCGGCAAGCCGGGTTCCGGTTGCGGGGTGGTGTTGGGGGGCTTCGGGGGGCGGGGCGGGGGCTTCGGCGGGGTGGTGGGGTGGGGCGGGGGGGTTGGTGGGGTGGCGGCGGTGGCGTTGGTGGGCCCTGCGGTGGGGGGCGGGACTGGCGGGGCGCCGGCGGTAGCTTCGGCTGGGGGTGGGCGGTGCACCCCTGGGGCGGGGTCGGGGGTGTGTCGGGGGCTTCCCGCCAGTCCACTGTCCTTCCGTGCCGGTCCGGCCTGTCAAGGGCGCTCCCTTCGGTCGCGTCGCTGCGC
>NZ_JBEZWL010000253.1:0-5326 GCF_040648015.1 Streptomyces sp. NPDC029216
GTCAACACCGTTGACACCCCCCACGCAGCACCCCCCCGCACCCAGCCCCACCCCTCCACCCCGACCCCCCACCCCAAGCCCACCCGCACCACCACCTCCACCACCTCCACCACCACCAGCACCCCCCTCCCCCTCCAGGGCAACGGCCCCCTGGCCGTCCTCGACGGCACCGGCCACGCCCACGCCGCCGGCGGCGTCCTCCTCACCCACCCCACCGCCGACCTCCCCTCCCTCATCACCTGGGCCCTCGGCCCCGACGCCGACCTCCGCGCCCCCCGCCTCCACCGCAACGGCAAGGACGGCGACCCCCTCCTGGTCCTCACCGCCCCCGCCGCCGAACGCCTCGGCCTCCCCCTCACCCTCGAAGACCGCCGCGCCCTCCGCCTCCCCGACGACCACCCCGTCGTCAAGCAGCTCACCAAGGCCAAGTGGCAGCTCACCCGACGCGGCTTCGGCCCCTGGGCCCGCATCTACCGCCCGGCCTCCCCCACCACCGGCCGCCAGTGCGTCCAGCTCGCGGTCCTCCCCTGGGGCGCCCTCGACCCCCGCGCCTGGGGCGAGGACACCTCCCACCTCCCCGCCCCCGAACTCGCCGAGCTGCTCACCACCTACGCCGCCCGCGTCCTCACCCCGCGCGGCTCCACCGCCGTCACCGGCCTCGAACTCATGACGGCCCTGCGCCCGCCCACCCGCGCGGTCCGCAACCCCGCGACCAACGCCTGGGAGTCCGCCCCCGTGCCCGGCTCCCTCACCCGCCCCGTGGACCCGGCCCCGCCGGAGGCCCCCGACGAGCACCCGGTGGTCGCCTCCCTCTACCCCCGCTCCCACCAGCGCACCCCGGACCAGGTCCTCGACGAGGAGGCCTACGACTGGATCCGCGACCCGGAGCTCCTCACCGACGCCGAGTGCGCCCGCACCCACGCCGTCGGCATCGACGTGAACATGGCCTTCGCCGCCGCCGCGAACCGCCTCACTGTCGGCATCGGCCCCGCGGTCCACACCACCGCCCCCCGCTTCGACCCGAAGCTCCCCGGCTGCTGGCTGGCGGACCTGTCCTCCCTCTCCCTGGACCCCCGCCTCCCCAGCCCCTTCACCCCCCACGGCAGGCCCCCCACCGGCCCCGCCTGGTACGCGACCCCGACCCTGGCCTACGCCCGGGAACTCGGCCACGACGTCCGCCCCACCGAGGCCTGGATCCGCCCGGAGCACGGCCCCTACCTCGACGCCTGGTACACCCGCCTCCGCGACGCCTACCTGGCCACGATGGCGGACCTCGGCGTCACCACCACCCTGACGGAACCCGAGTTCCTGACCGCGATGGAAACCCACAAACAGGACGCCCCCCTCCCCACCGCCGTCCTCTCAGCCATCAAGTCCACGGTCAAGGGCGGCATCGGCAAGCTCCGCGAACGCCCCCAGGGCGCCGGCTACCGCCCGGGCGAACCCTGGCCCGCCCTCGAACGCCCCACCTGGCGCCCCGACATCCGGGCCGCGGTCATCGCCACGGCCCGCGTCAACATGCACCGCAAGATGCAGAAGCTCGCCACCGCCGCCGGCCTGCACCCCATCGCGGTCCTGTCCGACTGTGCCGTCTACCTCTCCGACGGCCCCAGCCCCCTGGACTTCCTCCCCCGCACCCCCGAGGGCAAGCCGCTCCCCGGCGGCTTCCGCCTGGGCGTCAGCCCCGGCATGGTCAAGCACGAGGGCACCCAGCCCCTCCTCTGGGCCGTGCAACTCCTCGACGAACACCTCAACCCCGCCCGCCACATCAAGGGCCACGACGCAGCAGCAGACGGCGAGTAACCGATGTCCGACATCTCCGACAGCCTCACCAAGGCCGACGAGCAGCACTTCACCCGCCCCATCCCCAAATCCGCGGGCGCCCAGATGCGCTTCCTCCTCAAGCAGCTCAAAACCACCAAACGCGTGGCCACCACCCTCGGCATCTCCCAGCGCACCGTCGAGCGCTACGTGAAGAACGAGATCAAGCAACCAAAGCCCGCCCTGGCATCCCGCCTGGAGACCGAAGTACGCCGCCGCTGGCAGCCCCTGGTCCGCAAGCGCGCCCGCGAGAAGGCCGCCCGCACCACCGGCCTGGTCATCGAAACCCGCGCCCGCTTCGGCTTCACCGCCGCCCCGGGCACCACCGACGACGGCCGCATGCGCCGCATCACCCAGCACCTCCCCCCGGAGTACGCCCAACGCCTCTTCGCGGCCCAGGAAACCGGCGCGACCGAAGCCCAACTGCGCCACATCACGGCCGAAGCCCTCCAGGAGATCTACTTCAAGGACAACGGCGCCCGAGCCACGAGCCTCCTGGTCGAGTTCACAGACATCGACTACGTGGACTTCGCCTTCTAACTCGAGACCGCCACCGTCGCCTTCCTGGTCCGGCGCCTGTCCACGAAGCGGCGGGCGGCCGTGGCCCGAACGGTCGCCCCGGCCTGCGCCCCAGCCAGCCCCGACAGGGCTCCCCCAGCCCCCTGCCCCCGACACACAGCCCACAACAGGCCCCACAACAGGACCCAGTAGGCCCCACAAGCCCCTAAAACCCTTTGAGGGCCCCGGGATATCCCGAAGCCCTCAAAAGCCCTTGAGAGGCCCCCAGAGGCCTTCCACAGCCCCTCCCTCAAGCCCGCTAACCGACAGCGTGCAGCGTCCGCCGCCGCTTCGACTCCGCGGCCTTCTTCGCAGCGGCCTGCGCCGCCCTCTTCTTCCGCTGCTCGGCCAACTGGTCCTGATACTCCGCCACCGCCTGGTGGTAACTGGCGACGTACCCGCGCGCGTCCAGCCGCTCGTCGGCGGCCATCTCGTTCACGGCCGCGACAGCGTCCTCGAAGGAGTTGTACCCGGCCAGCATCGGGTTGATCTGGTACACCCCGTTCCTGACCTTCCGCACGAGCTTCGCCAGCTCCAGGCTGCGCAGAGCGGCGTTGACGCTCGGCCGGCTCAACTCCAGCAGCCCCCCGATGGTGGCCTGGTCGATCAGGATCCGCCCACCGGGCTCGCTCAGCGAACGCAGCTTCAGCAGCACACGGTACGCGGCAGGCGGAAGGTCGAGGTCGGAGAGAAGCCCGTCGGCGTTGACCGCAGCGAATCGCAAGGTGCTCACTGAGCTGTCCCTTCTTCCTTGCGCTGCGCCCGGCTCAGCCGCCGCGCAGCGCGCTCTTTGGACCGTTCGGCCCGCAGTTCCTCGATTGCCTGCCGCATGTGGTCCAGCGATGGGAACCGCACGAGGTCGGGCAGGCTCGTGTCGCTGCGAATCTGCGAGATGGTGCTGTGCTGCTCCACCTTCACGAACTCACCCGCCGTCTCGGTTCCCGGGATGAACTCAGCCACCCGGTAACTGTAGGGCGGGTTGAACTGGTACACACCCCGCCGCACCTTGAAGACGATCCCATGAGACATGACGGTGTGCAGTGCCTCCGACGTCTTTGTCCGACTGACGTCCAGGATCGTAGCCATCTCTTCCTGAGTAAGTGGAATCCGCCCTCCCGCCCGCTGGCACGCGATCAGCAGCAGGATCAGCCTC
Organism: Streptomyces sp. NPDC029216; assembly: GCF_040648015.1. Lineage (NCBI taxonomy): Bacteria > Bacillati > Actinomycetota > Actinomycetes > Kitasatosporales > Streptomycetaceae > Streptomyces > Streptomyces sp. NPDC029216. The sequence goes on from NZ_JBEZWL010000253.1 coordinate 3,533, forward strand.
AGGGGCAAGGCTTCCCTGAAGTACTGGGCGATCACCAGGAAGAACTCCAGGCTGTCCATCGAGAACGCATTTGGCTGACTCTGGGTCCCGTAGAACTCCAGCGGCTTGCGCTCGCCGTCCAGCGTGAGCTTCCGGCTGGGATACCGCTTCGCGAGGCTGTCCAGATCCTTGACCGGAGCCAGCGGCTGGCTCCACGCCGAGATCGCGTCATCAACGGGGAGATCAGGACGCGGCGCGCGCGACGGACCCGGCCGGCGGCGCTGTGCTTCTGATGACACGAGGATGCTCTCCACTTCGTTGATCTGCAGAGAGAGTATGTCAACAAGGGTGACACTAATGTCACGCTCGTTGACGTTCGGCGTGTCTTATGTCCCCCCAGCGGGGACACATCTCGGCCATGGCCCTCCGCCAAGCCCTCCGAGACCCCCCTCGCCCAACCCCACCCCTCCCCAGCCCAGTTCGCCGACGTATCTCCCAAAAAACGTCAGCCTCCCCGACGTTTTAGCCCAAAATGCGTCAGCCACACTGACGTTTTGCAGTCGATGTGTCCCCCTACCAGCGACACATCGCCCGAGTTATGTCCCTTCTGAGGGGACATAACTTTCCCCCCGCACCCCACCTGACCTGCGGCAACGCATATCCGTACCCTCTATAGGCCGTCTCCTGCCGCGCTGCGCGCACGAAATGCCGTCCCCAACCCACCGCAGGACCCCACTTCCTGACGCCGAACCAGTCCAGCCACCCCACCGACACTCACCGGACACCCTGTCCGTAACCACGCAGAATCTGACCGATTCCTATCTCTATCCCCACATCACTTTGAATCACCCCCCACTCCGACCATTAACGCCGTTAACACCCACCCCCCAACCCAAGACCCCCTCAACCCCTCCTCCACCACCCCAAACCACTCCCTCAAGCCAAACCCACTCCCCACCAGCCCAAGCACCCGGCCCTGGCCCGAGGAACAGGCCGCACGGAAGCTTTCTTCATGCGTCAGGAAGGAACCTTCGGCCTGGTTACGCCTCCGGTCCTTTCTAGAGAAGGCAGGGGAAGTGTCCTCATCGGCCCGGTCGGGCACTGCAAAGCAGCTCCGCTTCCGTACTGCCGGCGCCAACCGGAGGCAACAACCCTGCCAAAGGCCCAGTCTTGGCTCTCCCCACCAAGCACAGCAACGGCTGGGCCGAAGGCCCAGCCTTGGTCCGCAAAGCGGACCTCCGCCGAGCGCAGCGAGGCGGCCATCTCTTCCCACTCCCGGAGCGAAGCGAAGGCGCAACCGGGCCGAAGGCCCAGCCTTGGCCCGCGAAGCAGGCCCCGCCGAGCGCAGCAAGGCTGCCTCCCTTCCCCAGCGCCGGAGCGAAGCCGAGGCTCAACCCGGCCGAAGGGCCGGGCCCTGGCTGGTGAAACCAGCCCCCCGAGCGCAGCGAGGCGGTCTCTCTTCCTACTGCCGGAGCGAAGCGGAGGCACAACCGGGCCAAAGGCCCGGTCTTGGCCCGCGAAGCGGGCCCCGCCGAGCGCAGCGAGGGGGTCTCCCTTCCCGTTGCCGGAGCGAAGCGGAGGCTCAACCCTGTCAAAGGGCCGGGCCCTGGCTGGCGGAACCAGCCCCGTCGAGCGCAGCGAGGCGGTCTCTCTCCCTACTGCCGGAGCGAAGCAGAGGCAACCGGGCCGAAGGCTCGGCCTTGGTCCGCGAAGCGGACCTCTCCCGAGCGCAGCGAGGGAGCCTCCCTTCCCCAGTGCCGGAGCGAAGCGGAGGCACAACCCGGCCGAAGGCTCGGCCGTGGTAGGCGTAGCAGA
>NZ_JBEZWL010000254.1:0-5315 GCF_040648015.1 Streptomyces sp. NPDC029216
CCGGCAGCGCCCGCTCCGGCTCCCGCTCGCCGAGGACGGCCCGCTGCGCCGCCGCCGCGAGTGCGCGCCGGTCGGTGTGGCGGCCCGCCGGGATCCGGGGCAGCAGGCGCACCTCGGCGCGTACCCCGCGGGCCCGGGCGATCCGCCACAGGGAGGCGGTCAGCGTGTCGTCGCCGACGAAGGCGGGCGCCCCGGCGAGTTCGCCGTCCCCCTGCCGGTAGCTGATCCGCACGGGCTGTACGGGCACCCGCGCGTCCAGGGCCGACTGGAACGCGGCCCGCCGGAAGGGGCCCTGGGCGCGCCCGCACCAGGTGCAGCCCTCGGGGAAGACGGTGATCCGGTCCCCGGCCAGCAGGGCCCGGGCGAGGGTCTCCACCGTCCGGGGCAGGGCGCGGAGCCGGTCGCGCTCGATGAACAGGGTGCCCGCCTGGGCGGCGAGCCGGCCGAGCACCGGCCAGGCGCCGATCTCGCTCTTGGCCAGCATCCGGCTGGGCAGGGCGGCTGCGACGAGCGGGATGTCCGTCCAGGAGATGTGGTTGGCGACGACCAGGCGGCCCCCGTCCGGCCCGGGGGTGCCGTGCACGGTGATCCGTATGCCCAGGGACCGCAGGAGCGCGGTGTTCCAGGCGCGGATCAGGGCGCGCCGGGGCCGGGCGGGCAGCAGCCGCACCACCGGCGCGGCCGGGACGGCCAGCAGGACCAGCGCGAGGGTGCCGGCGAGCCGGAGCACCGCGTGCGGGACGCTCGCGGCCCGGCCGGGGTGGCCGGCGCAGGCCTGCGGGGTGCAGGGCGCGGTGGGCAGCAGCCAGTTGCTCATGCGGCCGGGGCGAGCGAGAGGAAGTGGTTGAGGTAGCGCGGGTTGGTCCGGCGCAGCGAGAGCAGGACGTACAGGTCGGCGCAGCCGAACTCGGCGTCGAGGGCGGGCTCCCCGCAGACCCAGGCGCCCAGGCGGATGTAGCCGCGCAGCAGGGGCGGCAGCTCCAGGCGGGTGCCGGGGAGGGTGACGCCCTCGGGGCTCCAGGGGAGGTGCGGGGTGACCCGGTACTCCTGCGGGGCGAGGTTGCGGGCCAGGACGGTCTCGCGGGTGGCCGCGGCCAGCACCCCGCCGTCGGCGAGCGGTATCGAGCAGCAGCCGGCCAGCCAGTTGTGGCCGGTGCGCTCCATGTAGCGGGCGAGGCCGGCCCAGATGAGGGCGATGACGGCGCCGTTGCGGTGGTCGGGGTGGACGCAGGACCGGCCGACCTCGACCAGGTCGGGGCGGATCGGGGCGAGGGCGGAGAGGTCGAACTCGCCCTCGGAGTAGAGGCGCCCGGCGACGGCCGCGCGCTCCGGGGGCAACAGCCGGTAGGTGCCGACGACCTGGCCGGTCTCCTCGTCGAGGACCAGGAGGTGGTCGCAGTAGGCGTCGAAGGCGTCGGAGTCCAGGCCCGGCTCGGGGCCGTCGAGGCGGGCTCCGAGCTCTCCGGCGAAGACCTGGTGGCGCAGCCGCTGGGCGGCGCGGACCTCGTCCTCGTCGCGGGCGAGGCGGACGGTGTACCGGGGGGCGGCGGAGGGGGCGGCGGGGGCCGGGGCGGGGAGGACCGGGGCCGCGGGCGCGAGGGGGGACGGGGACAGGGGTGCGATGGTCATGGCTGCTCCTGATCCGGGCACGGGGAGCCGGGCCGCGGGTGGCGGACCCGGCTCCTTTACTTCTTCCGTGACCGGCTGGATTCGACATGACCGCTCAGCGGCTCCCGGATGTGCGGAGGCTGAACTCGGCGGGCCGGAGCCTGCCGGGGGCCCAGCTCAGCGGCCCGGCGGGCCTATGGGCCGATGATCCGACGGCCCGGCGGCCCGGCGGATCACCGGACCAGCGGCTGTGCGGTCCGGCGGCCCGGCTGCCCCTGTGGCTCGGCGGCCCGGCGGCCCGGCGGCCCGGCGACCGGTTGGCTCGGCCGGGCGGCGGCTCAGCGGTCGGAGCTGAGGACCTGGCTCATGGCGTCCGAGGCCGTCTTCGCCGCCTGCCGGGGGTCCTGGCCGGTGAGCACGGCCGTCATGTACGGCTTGATCGGGTTCTTGGCCTCGACCTCGGCCCAGCGCGCCGACTTCGGCGCGGCCCGGCCCTGCGCGGCCCCGGCGGCCATCGCGGCGGTGCCTTCGCTGCCCTCGACCACGCGGGCGAGGGTGGTCTTGTTGGGGACGTAGCTCATGCTGCGGGCGAGCTCCGTCTGCCACTTCTCGCTGACCAGGGCGGTGATCAGGTCGACGGCGCGGGCCCGGTCCGCCGTCTTCGCCGGGATGATCAGGTCGGAGCCGCCGGTGAAGACGGAGCCGGCCTTCTCGGAGGTCTTGCCGGGGATGGGGAAGAAGCCGAGCTTGCCCTTGAGCGCGGGGTTGGCGGCCTCGATCTGGGCCGCCTGCCCGGGCGGGGCGATGATCTGGGCGACCTGGCCGCGCGCGAAGACCTCCGACTGCGGGGGCGTCTCCTCGTCGGCGTTCCTGGGCCCCTTGCCGAGGGCCTGGAGCTGCTTGTAGAAGTCCATTCCGGCCAGGGCCTTCTCGTCGTCGAGGGCGCCGATCCACTGGCCGCCCGTCTCGACGGCGAGCTCGCCGCCCTCGTCCCAGACGAACCCGGCGAGGACGTACCAGTTCTGGCCGGGGAGGTAGATGCCCTGCTGCTCGCCCTTGTCGAGCTTCTGGGTGGCCGCCATCCACTCCTGGCGGTTCTTGGGCGGGGTCTTGATGCCGGCGTTCGCGAAGAGGTCCTTGTTGTAGATCACCACCCGGTTGGCGGCGTACCACGGGACGCCGTACTGGGCCCCGTTGACGCTGCCGGGGTCGGAGAGGCCCTTGAGCCAGTCCTTGCTGCCCCATTCGCGCAGGCCCTCCAGGGTGAGCTCGGAGAGGCCGCCGGTCTCGACGTACTGGGCCACCTGGGTGTTGCCGACCTCGATGACGTCGGCGTGCTCCTTGCCCTTGCCCGAGAGGACCGCGTTGACCTTGCCCCCGATGCCCTTCCACTCCTGGATCTTCACGTCCAGGTCGATGCCGGGGTGCTGCTTCTCGAAGTCGGCGGTGAACGCGCGGATGAAGTCGTCCGACGCGCTGCCCTTCATCAGCCACAGGGTCACCTTCTCGGAGCCGCCGTCCGAACCGGCCAGACCGCCGCAGCCGGCGGTCAGGGCCGTCGCGGCCGTGAGGGCCGTGCACACGGCGAGGAAGCGCTTCTTCACGAGGGTCACCTTCTGGGCTGGATCTCAGATGGCTTGAAATTGGCATAGACCAATGGCCCGGTCAAGGGTCTTTCCGACGGGACTCTCCGCGCAAAGTTCGCGGACCCGGGCTTACTGGGGCACCGTGGAACAAGGCAAAAGCGACGACTGGCGGGAGACCCCCATGTCCAACCACACCTACCGGGTGACCGAGATCGTCGGCACCTCCCACGAGGGCATCGATCAGGCCATCCGGAACGGGATCACGCGCGCCGGGCAGACCCTGCGCAATCTGGACTGGTTCGAGGTCACACAGGTGCGCGGGCACATCGAGAACGGGCAGATCGCGCACTACCAGGTCGGACTGAAGGTGGGCTTCCGCCTCGACGGCGAGGACTGACGCCGCGTCCGCGCACCCGGCCGACCTGCCGGCCCCCGGGGCCCGGCGGTCCGGGCGCGCGGCCCTGCGCCTAGGGTGGCGGCCATGACCGAGACCCCCTCAGCACGCCGCCCGCTGGCCGTCTTCGACATCGACAACACCCTTGCCGACACCGGCCACCGCCAGCACTTCCTGGAGCGCCGGCCCCGCGACTGGGACGGCTTCTTCGGCGCGGCCCCGGCCGACCCGCCGCTCGCGCGCGGCGTGGCCCTGGCGGTGGAGAGCGCGGCCGACTGCGAGGTCGTGTACCTGACCGGCCGGCCGGAGCGCTGCCGGGCGGACACCGCCGACTGGCTGGCCCGGCACGGGCTGCCCGAGGGCCGGGTGTGGATGCGCGGCAACCAGGACCGGCGGCCGGCCAGGCAGACCAAGCTGGACGTGCTCCAGCGGATCGCGCGGGGCCGTGAGGTGCGGATGCTCGTCGACGACGACGAGCTCGTCTGCCAGGCCGCCCGCGCCGCCGGCTTCCGGGTGGTACTGGCGGACTGGGCGGCGGAGGCGCCGGAGCTCAAGAGCGCCCAGGAGGGCGACAACAGCCGTACCTGAGGCGCCGGGGCTCACCTCCCGGGAATCCCCGGAGCCGCCGCGCGTTGAACACGGGTGTGATCCGGAGAATCTCGATCCTCGACCGGTCCCGCGTCCGCGCGGGACACCCCGCCGCGCAGGCCCTGCGCGAGACCGTGGAGCTGGCCCGCGCCGCGGAGGAGCTCGGCTACCACCGCTTCTGGGTCTCGGAGCACCACAGCGTGCCCGGGGTCGCCGGTTCCGCGCCCACCGTGCTGGCCGCGGCCGTGGCCGGCGCCACCCGGCGGATCCGGGTCGGCACGGGCGGGGTGATGCTGCCCAACCACCAGCCGCTGGTGGTCGCCGAGCAGTTCGGGGTGCTGGAGGCGCTGTTCCCCGGCCGGATCGACATGGGCCTCGGCCGCTCGGTCGGCTTCACGGGCGGCATCCGGCGCGCCCTGGGCCGTGACACCGGCGACGCCGACCGGTTCGAGGAGCAGCTGGCCGAGCTGCTGGGCTGGATCGACGGCAGCCAGCGGGCCCACCCCGAGGTGCACGCCCGTCCGGCGGAGGGGATGCGGATCCCGCCCTTCGTGCTGGCCACCGGGGCGGGGGCCTCGATCGCCGCCCGGGCCGGGCTGCCGGTGGTGGTGGGCGACCTCCGGGCCCGCGCCCGGGTGGTGGAGGCCGTCGACACGTACCGGAGGGAGTTCCGGCCGTCGGCCTGGGCCGCCGAGCCGTACGTGGTGGTCTCGGGGACGGTGGCGGTGGCCGGGACCGAGGAGGCCGCCCGGCGGATCCTGCTCCCGGAGGCCTGGTCCCTCGCGTACTCCCGGACCCGGGGCAGCTTCCCGCCCCTGCGGCCGGCCGAGGAGGTCGAGGCTCTGGAGCTGACCCCCAAGGAGCGGGAGCTGTACGAGGGCGCCCTCGCCGGGCACCTCGCCGGCACGGAGGAGCAGGTCGCGGACGGACTGGCCGGGCTCGCGGAGGCCACCGGGGCGGACGAACTGCTGGTCACCACCTCCACGTACGACCGGACGGCCCTGCTGGACTCCTTCCGCCGGCTCTCCCGGATCGCCGGACTGCACTAGGGTCTGTCGTCAAAGTCCCGTCGTCGCCCGGAGGGCGGCCCCGCGGCGTCTGGTGCGTGCTCTCGGTGCGCCGGGCGCAAGACCTCGTAC
>NZ_JBEZWL010000255.1:0-5262 GCF_040648015.1 Streptomyces sp. NPDC029216
CCTGCCTTCATGCCCGGACACTCGCAACATCACCCGACCCAGAACCCTGTTCGAACCCAAACGCCCCCACGCTCGATAGAACAACGGGTTCTCAGGGCGGGATGGTCTAGGCCGGTTCGGCCCAGCCCAGTCCCGTCCAGCCCGGTCCGCGAGGCCGTGGGGCCCAGCCCGGTTCGGCCCAGGCTGGTCGGGCCCGGCCCGGTTCGGCCCAGCCTGTTCGGGCCCAGCCCGGTTCAGCCTGGTTCGGCGCAGGCCTGGGCCCAGCCTCGGTTCCGCCCGGGCCGGGCCTGCCGAGGGCGGTCCCGCCCAGCCCGGTTCGACTCAGGCATGCTCCGACGGGCGTGTTCCGCCCAGGCTGGCTCGTAGGCGTCAGCCGAATCCGCTCGGGCCGGTTGTGTCTAGGCCGGCTCGCGGGCGGTCAGCCGCAGCGCGACCTGGAGTTCGTGCTCCCCGGAAACGGTGCCGAGGTGCTGGCCGGCGAAGGCGTCCTCCAGAACGGCCCGGACCAGCCGCACCGGCTCGGCGGCGCCGTCCAGCTCGGCCGTCACGGGCGAGGTCGGCCGGGGCCGCGGGACCGTGTCGGGCGTCCGGCGGCGGACGTCCACCGTCACAGCCCAGATGCTCGGAGCCGCCCCGGGCCGGGCCGCCGCCGACGCCGGAGCGGGAGCCGGCGGGGTCATCCCGGGGAACGCCTCCGCCAGGACGCCGAGCACGGCCTCGGCGCCCGCCCGGTCGCAGTGACTGACCAGTACGTTCACCTCGGCCTCAGCCGCCGGCGCCGCCGGCTGGTTGGCCTCGTCCACTCGTGCGGGATCGGCCGCCGGACCCGCACCCGTCCCCGTCCGGGAGGGCACACCGGGTGCGCGACCGTGCTCGTCCACCATCGCCCCCGCGTCCGGGAGCGGCACGCCGCTCCGCTCCGGGGCGTCGTGCCCGCGGTTCGTGTCCATCCTTCGCCTCCGGATCGGGGCACGGCCCCGCGCGGAGCCCGGGGCCGGCCGTGGACCGGCACGTCAGGGTGCCTCCCCCCGCGACTGTCCGCACACGCCCACCCCAAACCCACCCGCCACCCCGAACCCGCCACCGCCACCGAGCCCGCCACCGCCCGAGGCCGTCACTGGAACGGAACCCGCCCCCAGCCGAACCGTCCACGGCCGGGCCCCCGGCGTGGAACCCGCCCGATGCACCGAGTCCGCAACCGGCCTGCATCTGGCCCCGCCACGCTGAGCTCGCCCCATGCACCGAACCACGAACCGCCCCGGCACCGAGCACGCCCCCAGCCGAACCGGCCACCGGGGGGCCCGGCGTGGAACCCGCCCCATGCACCGGGCCCGCCACCGGACTGCATCCGGCAGCCGCGCCGAGCGCGCTGCCGGACCGAACCGGGCACTGTCCCCAGGCCCGCCTCCGGCCCCGACCCCGCCACCAGACGTGGTGCCCCGGCGTCGACCCCCACTCAGTGCCGGGCCGCCGCCCGGCCGCCCCGAACGAGCACCGGTCCCATACCTGGCTGCGGGCCCGAGCTCGCCGCCGGGGCCCGCGCCCGGCTGCCCCCGGCACCGGACGGGGCCGGCGTCGAGCCACCATCCGCGCCGAGCCCCCACCCGGCCTCGACGCCGCCGCCCGAGCACCGGACGTGGCGCCCAGTGCCGAGCCCCCACCCGGGGCCGGGTTCGCGGCCCGGCCGCTCCGAACCCGCCGCCGACACCGAACCGGGCACCAGCCCGAGTCCGCTTCCGGCCCGAACCCGTCCTCGGCACCGAACCCGCCCCGAGCACCGGACGTGGCGCTCGGCCCCCAGCCCCCAGCCCCCCACCCCGCACCGAGCCCACCACCCGGCCGCCGCAGACCCGCATCCAGCCGCCCCCCCCCGGCACCGGACGGGGCGCTCGGCCCCGAGCCCCCACCCGGCCCATAGCCCCACCCGGCCGTCGAGCCCGCCGCCCGTCCGCTCCCGGCCCCGCCCCGCCGCCCCTGACCCGGCGCCCTGTCGCCCGGCCCCCGCCCGTCCGCCCCCGACCCGCGCCCGGCCACCGGCGGGCGCCCCTCCGGCGTCGAACCCGCCCCATGCACCGGGCCCGCCACCGGCCTGCATCCGGCAGCCGCGCCGAGCCCGCTGCAAGCGCGGAACCCGCCCGATACACCGAACCGCGGCACCGGCAGCGGATCGGAAGCGGCAGCCGCGCCGATCCCCCTGCCGGACCGAACCGGGCACCGTCCCCGGGCCGCCTCCGGCCCCGACCCCGGCCACCGGACGTGGCGCCCCGGCGCCGAGCCCCCGTGCGGCGCCGGGCCGCAGCCCGTGCCCGCAGCCCGTGCCCGCGCCCGGCTGCCCCGGCACCGGACGGAGCCGGCGTCGAGAGCCACCACTCGCGACGAGCCCCCCACCCTGCCTCGACGCCTCCGCCCCGAGCACCGGACCTGGCGCCCAATGCCGAGCCCTCACCCGGTGCCGGGTTCGCCGCCCGGCTGCTCCGAACCCGCCGCCGACACCGAACCGGGAACCGGCCCCGAGTCCGCTGCCGGCCCCAAACCCATCCCCGGCCTTGGCCCTGCCATCGGCACCAAACCCGCCCCCACCACCGGACGTGGCGACCGGTCCCGAGCCCCCACCCCGACCCGTCCCGTCCCGCGCCCGCCCGTCACCGACCCGCACCCAGCCGCCTCGGGTCCCCGCCCGTCCGCCCCCGATCCGCACCCGTCCGCCCCCGGCCCCCGCCCTACCGCCCCGGCCTGCGCACCGGCCAGGCCCGGGCCCCGGGAGAGAAGATCGGGATGTTTCCCGTGACGGGGAGTCCCCGAGGCGTGCGCGGGCGTACGCTGAGGTTCTGAACCGGCCTGGGGGGTACCAGCCATGACGGACCGCCGGACCCGCACACGGCGCACGCTCTTCGAACGCGAGACGGAACTGGTCACCGTCGACGAGGCCCTGGACCGCCTCACCGGTACCGGCCCCGACGCCGCCGGCGGCCTGCTCGCGCTCTCCGGCCCCGCCGGCCTCGGCAAGACCACCCTCCTCGCCGAAGTACGCCGCCGCGCCCTCGCCCGCTCCTGCACCCTCCTCGCCGCCCGCGGCGGCGAACAGGAGCAGCGCCAGCCCTTCCACGTCGCCCGCCAGCTCATCCAGCCCCAGCTGGCCGGCCGCCCCGAGGCCGAGCTGCGCGACGCGCTCGGCAGCTGGTACGCCATCGTCGGCCCCGCCCTGGGCCTGTGCGCCCCCGAACAGGGCGCCCCGCCCGACCCCCAGGGCCTGCGCGACGGCCTCGACTGGGTGCTCACCCACCTCACCGTCCAGCGGCCCCCCGTCGTCCTCGTCCTCGACGACGCCCACTGGGCCGACCCCGAATCCCTCGGCTGGCTCGCCGCGTTCGCCCCGCGCGCCGAACACCTCCCGCTGCTCATCGTCGTCGCCTACCGCCCCGACGAACTCCCCGCGCACGCCGAGGCGTTCCGCACGCTGCCCGGCCGGGCTGGCCGGCGCCCGCTCGCCCTCGCCCCGCTCACCGAGTCCGCCGTCGCCACCCTGGTCCGCGAGACCGTCGGGGCGCACGCAGAGGACGCCTTCTGCCACGAGGCCTGGGCCGTCACCACCGGCAACCCCTTCGAGGCCGTCGAACTCACCGCCAAGGTCCGCGCCCGGGGCATCACCCCCGTCGAGTCCAGCGCCCCGCTCCTGCACGACCTGGCCGCCGCCCAGCGCGGCAGCGGCCTCGTCGCCCGCCTGCAGAGCCTCGGCCCCTCCACCGTCCGCTTCGCCTGGGCCTGCGCCGTCCTCGGCACCGCCATCCCCCGGCAGATCGCCGCCCGCGTCGCCGGACTCGGCGCCGAGGAGGCCGCCGCCGCCACCTGGCGGCTGCGCGACGCCCGCATCCTGTCGGCGCCCCCGGCGGAGGCCGAAGAGGAGGGCACCGGGCTGGAGTTCGTCCACCCGCTCATCGCCACCGCCATATACCGGGCCATCCCCGACGCCCTGCGCGTCGCCCTGCACGGCAAGGCCGCGGCCGCCGTCGTCGACGCCGGGCTCGGCTCCTCCGCCGCCGCCCGCCACCTCCTGGAGACCCACCCCGAAAACGACCCCTGGGTGGTGCGCACCCTGCGCGAGGCCGCCGCCGAGAACCTCCGGGCCGGCGCCCCCGAAGCCGCCCGCCGCCAGCTGGCCCGCGCCCTCCAGGAACCCCCGGACTTCGGCGAACGCGCAGCCGTGCTCTACGAACTCGGCTGCGCCTCCCTGCTCACCGAACCCGCCACCACCGTCAACCACCTGCGGGCCGCCCTCGCCGAACCCTTCGACGACCCCGCGCTGCGCCAGGGCATCGTCATCCGGCTCGCCCAGGTCCTCGCCCACAGCGACCACCTGCGGGCCGCCTCCGACCTGCTCGCCCGCGAGATACCGCGCACCCAGGAACCGCGCGCCCGGCTGCGCCTGCAGTCCGAGCAGTTCATGTGGGACGCCTTCGACGCCGCCGAACCCGACTCACCGGCCCGCTCCCGCCGCCTCGCCAAACTCGCCGACCGCCTCACCGGCCGCGACCTCACCGAGCGCTACGTCATCGGACTCCGGGCCTGGGACGCCTGCCTGCGGGGCGAACCCCGCGAGGTGGCCCTCCACCACGCCGGCCGGGTCCTGGAGCAGCCGTTCAGCTGGGCGCACGAGGACCGCGGCTTCGAGGTCCCGGTCCTCGCCGCCCTGGTCCACATGTACGCCGACCGGCCCGGCCGCGCGGAGGAGCTCTTCGAGGCCGGCACCGCCGAGTTCGAACGCCAGGGCTGGCACGGCGCCCACCTGTCCTTCGCGTACAGCCTGCGCGCCTACATCCGCTACCGGCGCGGCCGCCTCACCGAGGCCGAGGAGCTGGCCCGGGCCGGCCTCAGGCTCGCCGAGCGCGTGGGCCGCCGTACGCCCGTGCACTGGTACGCCATCACCATCCTCATCACCACCCTGCTCGGCCGCGGCCGGATCGAGGAGGCCTGGCAGCTGGCCCGGGAACACGAGTACGGGGAGCCCTTCCCCGCCGCCGTGGTCTTCCCCGACTCCCAGACCGTGTACGCCGAACTGCTCCTGGCCGCGGGGGACCGCAAGGCGGCCACCGTCGAACTGGAGGCCGTGGAGCGGAGGCTGACCCCGCGCGGCATCCAGAACCCGGCCTGGTGCCCCTGGCGCCTCCACCTGGCCCGCACGGTGGCCCCCGAGGACCCCGCCAGGGCCCGCGCCCTGGCCGCCGACGCGCTGCACCGCGCCCGGGCCTTCGGCGCGCCCTCCGC
>NZ_JBEZWL010000256.1:0-5177 GCF_040648015.1 Streptomyces sp. NPDC029216
TCCGCCCTTCCGATCTCGCCGGTACCGGCGGGCGGGGGGCGCGGCACGCGGCCACCGCCTCGGAGCGGGCCCCGGGTACGGGGCGGCCCCGGCCGGCGTGCTGCCGGCCGGGGCGGACCCGTACCTCCGTGCTTCCGGGGCGTCAGCCCAGGATCGCGAGCGCCTGGTTCAGCGTCGCGGACGGGCGCATGACCGCGGCGGCCTTGGCCGGGTCGGGCTGGTAGTAGCCGCCGATGTCGGCCGGGGAGCCCTGGACGGCGATGAGCTCGGAGACGATGGTCTCCTCCTGCTCGGCCAGCGTCTTGGCGAGCGGCGCGAAGGCCTCGGCCAGCTGGGCGTCGTCGCTCTGGGCGGCCAGCTCCTGCGCCCAGTACAGGGCGAGGAAGAAGTGGCTGCCGCGGTTGTCGATGCCGCCGAGGCGACGGGTCGGCGACTTGTCCTCGTTGAGGAAGGTGCCGGTGGCGCGGTCGAGGGTGTCGGCCAGCACCTGGGCGCGGGCGTTGCCCGTGGTGACGGACAGGTGCTCGAAGGAGGCGGCCAGCGCGAAGAACTCGCCCAGCGAGTCCCAGCGCAGGTAGTTCTCCTTGACCAGCTGCTGGACGTGCTTCGGGGCGGAGCCGCCGGCGCCCGTCTCGAAGAGGCCGCCGCCCGCCATCAGCGGGACGACCGACAGCATCTTGGCGCTGGTGCCCAGCTCCAGGATCGGGAAGAGGTCGGTCAGGTAGTCGCGCAGCACGTTGCCGGTCACCGAGATGGTGTCCTCGCCGCGGCGGATGCGCTCCAGGGAGTACTTGGTGGCCTCGACCGGGGAGAGGATCTCGATGGTCAGACCGTCGGTGTCGTGCTCGGCCAGGTACGTCTTGACCTTGGCGATCAGCTGCGCGTCGTGGGCGCGGTCCTCGTCGAGCCAGAAGACGGCCGGGGCGCCGGTGGCGCGGGCACGGGTGACGGCGAGCTTGACCCAGTCCTGGATCGGCAGGTCCTTGGTCTGGCAGGCGCGGAAGATGTCGCCGGCGGCGACTTCCTGCTCGATGAGCACGTTGCCCGCGGCGTCGACGACGCGGACGGTGCCCGCGGCGGCGATCTCGAAGGTCTTGTCGTGGCTGCCGTACTCCTCGGCCTTCTGGGCCATCAGGCCGACGTTCGGCACCGAGCCCATGGTGGCCGGGTCGAACGCGCCGTGGGCGCGGCAGTCCTCGACGACGGCCTGGTAGACGCCGGCGTAGCTGCTGTCCGGGAGGACGGCGAGGGTGTCGGCCTCCGCGCCGTCCGGGCCCCACATGTGGCCGGAGGTGCGGATCATGGCCGGCATCGAGGCGTCGACGATGACGTCGGACGGCACGTGCAGGTTGGTGATGCCCTTGTCGGAGTCGACCATCGCGAGGGCCGGGCCCTCGGCGATCTCGGCGTCGAAGGAGGCCTTGATCGCGTCGCCCTCGGGCAGCGCGCCCAGGCCGTTCAGGATGGTGCCGAGGCCGTCGTTCGGGGACAGGCCGGCGGCGGCCAGGGTCTCGCCGTAGCGGGCGAAGGTCTTCGGGAAGAAGGCGCGGACCACGTGACCGAAGATGATCGGGTCGGAGACCTTCATCATCGTGGCCTTGAGGTGCACGGAGAACAGGACGCCCTCGGCCTTGGCGCGCTCGATCTGGTCGTTCAGGAAGGTGCGCAGCGCGTCGACGTGCATGACGGACGCGTCCACGACCTCACCGGCGAGGACCGGGACGGACTCGCGCAGCACGGTGGTGGCGCCGTCGGCGGCGACGTGCTCGATGCGCAGGGTGCCGGCCTCGGCGATCACCGCGGACTTCTCGGTGGAGCGGAAGTCGTTCGCGCCCATGGTGGCGACGTTCGTCTTCGACTCGGGGCTCCAGGCGCCCATGCGGTGCGGGTGGGCCTTGGCGTAGTTCTTCACCGAGCCGGGGGCGCGGCGGTCGGAGTTGCCCTCGCGCAGGACCGGGTTGACGGCGCTGCCCTTGACCTTGTCGTAGCGGGCGCGGACGTCGCGCTCCTCGTCGGTCTTCGGGTCGTCCGGGTAGTCCGGAAGGGCGTAGCCCTGGCCCTGGAGCTCGGCGATCGCGGCCTTCAGCTGCGGGATCGAGGCCGAGATGTTGGGCAGCTTGATGATGTTGGCCTCGGGGGTCTTCGCCAGCTCGCCGAGCTCGGCGAGGGCGTCGGCGATGCGCTGGCCCTCCTCCAGGTACTCGGGGAACAGGGCGATGATCCGACCGGCCAGGGAGATGTCACGGGTCTCGACATTCACACCGGCCGTCGACGCGTAGGCCTGCACCACGGGCAGGAAGGAATACGTCGCGAGGGCCGGGGCCTCGTCAGTGTGCGTGTAGATGATGGTCGAGTCAGTCACCGGATGCTCCGCTCCACAGTCTGCGTCTCTCGTCTGCAACATTGCTCGACATCAAGATATCTCGTGATCGGCCCTGTCAGGACAGCCCCCTGCCGCAACCCGGGCGAGACGCGTGTCACCCCGCGCGCGAAAACGCCGTCACCGGCTGTGAGCTGCCGGTGACGGCGTTACGGCGTACGGGTTGCGCGGCTGTGGTTCAGGCTCCGATCTGCTTCGGGTTCGGTCCGTAGAGGTTGGGCCCGGCGTCGCCCTCGGCGGCCATCAGGATGATCATCCAGATGAAGCCGATGAAGGGGATGAAGCTGATCAGGTACCACCACCCGGACTTCCCGGTGTCGTGCAGCCGGCGGACCGAGACCCCCAGGGACGGGAGGAAGACGGCGAGGGTGTAGATCCAGGTGATCACCGGGTAGCTGCCGAGCGCGTAGTCGAGGATCGTCAGGACGATGACGATCGGGATGTTCCAGAGGAGGAACATCCAGTACTCCTGGCGGCGGGCGCGGCCCTGGAAGTCCGCGTACCGCTTGATGACGTCGACGTAGTAGTTCACGAGTCCCCCCTTGGGACGGAACCTGCGGCCCCTCCCCTGAAAAACGGGGCCGGGCCGGACTTATGCCCTCACGACGACGCCCCCAAGCCACTTCGAGCCAACCGAATAAGGCCAGCACCCCTGGTTTCAAAGGCAGTTGTGCCGCTCAGCGGCCGTCCGGTGTGGCTGTGCGCCTCTGCCGAGCCGCAAAGACCCGGCCAGGGCGAGGGTCAGAGCCAGCCGTTGCGGCGGAAGCCCCGGTGGATGACGTAGCAGGCGACCGCCATGACGACGAGGACCAGCGGGTAGCCGTACGTCCAGTGCAGTTCCGGCATGTGGTCGAAGTTCATGCCGTACACCCCGCACACCATCGTCGGCACCGCCACGATCGCCGCCCACGCCGTGATCTTCCGCATGTCCTCGTTCTGCGCGACCGTCACCTGCGCCAGGTGCGCCTGCAGGATCGAGTCCAGGAGACCGTCGTACGCCGCGATCTGCTCGGTCGCCCGCGTCAGATGGTCGGCCACGTCGCGGAAGTACGCCCGCACCTCCGGCGGGATCACCGGTATCGGCTGCGTGGCGAGGTGTTCCAGCGGCCGACCCAGCGGGGACACCGCCCGCCGCAGTTCCAGGAGTTCGCGCTTCAGCTGGTAGATCCGGCCCGCGTCACCCCGCCCGCCGTGCTCGCTGAACACCGCCGTCTCCACGCAGTCCATGTCGCTCTGCACCGCGTCCGTGACGGCCACGTAGTCGTCGACCACGTGGTCCGCCATGGCGTGCAGCACGGCCGCCGGCCCCTTCGCCAGCTGCTCCGGCTCCGCCTCCAGGGCCTCGCGGACGGGGCCCAGCGTGCCGTGGCCGCCGTGCCGGATGGTGATGACGAAGTCCTCGCCGATGAAGGCCATCAGCTCGCCGGTCTCCACCACCTCGCTGGTCGCCGTCAGTTCCTCGTGCTCGACGTAGCGGACGGTCTTGAAGACGGCGAACAGGGTGTCGTCGTAGCGCTCCACCTTGGGCCGCTGGTGCGCGTGGACGGCGTCCTCGACGGCCAGCGGGTGCAGCCCGAACAGCTCGGCGAGCCCGGAGAGCTCCAGCTGCGAGGGCTCGTGCAGGCCGATCCAGACGAAGCCCTCGCCCGTCTTGCGGACCCGCCGCAGCGCCTCCTCGACCTCGGCGCAGCCGTCCTGGCGGATGCCGTCCCGGTAGACCACGCAGTTGACCACGGCGCTGCCGAGCGGCGAGCGGGCGGGGTGACTGAGGTCGACCGCCCGCTGGTAGCCGCGGCGGACGGCCCGGCGCAGGTTGCTGAACATGGACAAGGCGGCACTCCCCTTCGGCGGATCAGCGGCCAGTCTGCCACCGCGCCCCGGGGGCCCGTGCCGGAGGTCAGCCGCGGTCGACGAAGACGCTGGTCGACTTCACCCGCGCCGTGGCCCGCGAGCCCACCTCCAGGCCCAGCTCCTCCACCGCCTCCCGGGTCAGCAGGGACACGATGCGGTGCGGCCCGGCCTGGATCTCCACCTGGGCGTCGACGGTGCCGAGCTTCACACCGGTGACGATGCCGGGGAAGGCGTTGCGCGCCGAGGTGTAGGGGGCCTCGTCCCCGTCGGCCCCCTCCTGCGCGACCTCCACGCAGAACGCGGCCAGGTCCGGCCCGTCGACCATCCGGCGGGTTCCCTCGCGGCGGGTGGGGAAGCGCTCGGCGTCGGCCCAGCGACGGGCGGTGTCGACGCTGACGCCGAGCAGCCGGGCCGCCTGGCCGATGGTGTAGGACTCCATGCCCGCAGCTTAGGCGGGGCGGTGGTGGTGGGCTAACACGCGGGCGACGATCCCTTCTGGCCGGTGAGGTCGCGGTTGTAGAGCCAGCCGGTGGCGTTCGTTCCGTCAACGCGCACGAAAGTCCACTGGTTCCCGTACGAGTTGACGATGTAGCACTGGTACCAGAGCTTCGTTCCGCTCTTGACCAGGGCGCCCTGGGCGCACTGCTGGTAGGGCGCGGCCAGCAGGTGGTGGTCGCCGGATATGTAGCCGTAGGTGCCGGGCTTGGGGTCCTTGTGGGTCCAGCCGGCGCACCCCGTCGGTACGGGGCTCGGCTTGGCCGCGCCGGGCGAGGGCGCGGACGCGGAGGGCGAGGCGGTGCCCGGCTTCTTCGACGGGCCGCCGGAGGCGCCGGTCCGGGACGGGGAGGGGGACGGGCCCGGGCTCGCCGTGCCCGGCAGGCCGCCCGGCGCAGGGGTTGCGGGGGCGGCGGTCGGCGGCGTGGCGGTGGCGCGCGCCTTCTTGCCG
>NZ_JBEZWL010000257.1:0-5127 GCF_040648015.1 Streptomyces sp. NPDC029216
GAGAAGCGGGCACCGGGGGCGTGACGGACGCCCCCGGCGGCCGCGATCAGAACCGCTGGGGTCCGGCCGGGAACGGCAGCGGGGCCGGGCCCGGTACGAGGTCGCGCCGCTGCGCCGGGGCCGGAACGGTGGTGCAGGTGACGTCACGCGCCGGCAGCCGGCCGGTGGCCAGGTAGGAGCTGACCGTGGCGTTCACACAGGAGCCCGGGTCGGACAGGTACACCGTGTGCCCCTCGCCGCCGAGGGCGAGCACCATCTTCGACCCCTTGAGGGCGCGGTGCATGCCCTGCCCGCTGACCAGCGGGGTCTGCGAGTCCCATTCGTTCTGCACGGTCAGCACGTCGGCCCGGATCCGCATCGGCGTGGCCGCCTCGGCCGGACGCTGCCAGAAGGCGCACGGCTTGATGTTGGAGGCCATGTCCCCGTACAGCGGGTACCGGGCCTTGTCCCGCTCGGCGTCGCGCCGGTACTGCTCGGGATCGCGCGGCCAGGCGTCGGTGTCCCCGCACACCACCGACCAGAACACGGACATGCCGTTGTCCGAGGCGGGCTCGGCGGCCGTGCCCCGCAGGGCCTGGCGCAGGTCGGGCACGGACAGGCCCCCGGGCTGCGGAGTGCCGTCGGCGGCGGCCTTGATGGCGCTCACGACGGGGGCCGCCTGGGCCGGGGAGAAGAACAGGGGGCGGGCCTTGCGGATGTCGTCACCCGTGAGCTTCTGGCCCTGGAACTCGACCGGTTCGCGGTCCGCCCGCGCCACCAGGCCCCAGAAGGTGGCGGACACCGCCTCCGGGGTGGTCCCCAGGTGGTACTCCGCGTCGCGCTCCGCCGTCCACCGCGTCCAGCGCGCGAACGCCGGCTCGGCCTCCGTGGCCCACACCTGGAGCATCCCGCGCCAGATCCGCTGCGGGTCGACCGCGCTGTCCAGCACGAACCGGTCGGTCCGGGCCGGGAACAGCTGCGTGTACACCGCGCCCAGGTAGGTGCCGTACGAGTAGCCCAGGTACGAGATCTTCCGCTCGCCCAGGGCCGCACGGATCGCGTCCATGTCGCGGGCGGTGTTGCGGGTGGTGATGTACGGGAGCACCGCCCCGGCCTTCTCGCGGCACTTGTCCGCGACCGTGCGCGCCCAGGCCACGTCCGAGGGGAAGGTCTCGGGCCGGTAGGCGCGCTGGAGTTCCTGCTCGGCGTCGGTCATTCCGCAGCTGATCGGGCTGCTGGCGCCGACCCCGCGCGGGTCGAAGCCGATCAGGTCGTACTGCTCCCGGACCTCCTTGGGCAGGGCCGCGTCCGCCATCAGCGGCAGGCCGAGCCCCGGACCGCCCGGACCGCCGGGGTTCATCAGCAGGACGCCGCGCCGCTTGGCGGGGTCCGGGCTCTTGACCCGGGATATCGCCAGGTCGAGGGTGCGCCCCCGGGGCTGCCGGTAGTCGAGCGGCACCTTGAGCGTCGCGCACTCGTACGAGGCCGGCTGCTCGGCGCTGCACCGCTGCCAGGCGGGCTTCGGCGGCCCGTAGTCCTGGGCGGCGGCGGGATCGGCGGCGGCCTGAGTGGCCGTCAGGAGGGGCAGGGAGGTTGCGAGGAGTCCGGCGGTGGCGAGCAGGGGCGCGAGGCGTTTCAAGCGCAGCACGGAAGGGCCGTTCCTTTCGGTGAGGGGTGATTCCCCCACCTTGGAGTACGGCGGCGGCGGGCGAATCATCCCTCGCGGCGGCTCTCGTCCTCCTCGCGAATGAGGGGATTTCCGGACAACTGGCCGACGCGCCACCGGGGGTTGGCCCCCCGTACGGTGTTCAGTGGCCGCTGTGCCCGGCGCCGTTCTCGATGCTGCCGCCGAGGCGCTCGCGCAGGCCGGACAGGGCGTCCGCCGACGGGGCGGTGACGACCCAGCGGTCCCCGACCAGGTAGACGCCGCCGTACGGCTGCGCCTCGGCCAGCCAGGACCGCAGGCCCTCATCGGCGGTGAAGGTGGTCATGCGGTAGGCGCCCTGCCCGGTCTCGCAGGACCCCTGGCGCAGTTCCTCGGCCTGGGTGCCCAGCTCCGCCGTGCAGCCGAGGGCGGCGGCGATCTGCTCGACCGTCGCCGGGGCGGACGATGCGGTGGGCGAGGCGGGCGCCCCGTGGGCCGTGTGGGCCGCGGACTCCGGTTGGCCGCCGGGGTGTTCCGGAGCGGCGGCGCAGGCGCCGGCCGTGAGCACGGCGCACAGGACGGCGGCCTGCGCGAGCGCCCGGCGGATCCGGCGGTCGGACGGGGGCATGGGAACCTCACTGGCTGGTCGAGGAGGAGGAAAGCCGTGGTGCCCGGCGGGGGAGGGGGAGCCGGGCACCACGGGACCGGGGGGCGGGCGTCGGGGCCGGCGTCTAGCCGGCGGCCTTCGCCTTCTTGCCCTTGTCGGTGACGGCGAACCAGAGGCCCTGCTTGCCCTGCCCGTTGACGTCGCCCGGCTGCTTGTCACCGGTGAACGTGTAGACGGGCCAGCAGTCGATCGTCAGCTGCTCCGAACCGTCCGGCCGTTTCACCGAGCCGACCAATTCGGCGGGAATTCCGGAGACCTCCGCCTTGTCCACCGGTTTGGCGGGCTTCCAGGTGTCCAGGCAGGCGTCGAGGCAGCCGAATTTCATCGGCCAGGCACTGTCCTTGTCGAACCGGTACAGGGTCCAGCCCTCCGCGTTCTGGAGAATTCCGCCCAGTTGTGCGTTCTGCCGGACCGAGAGCGACACCTTCTTCCCGTCCGTTCCGGTATTCGCCCCCGTTCCCATGTCCATTCCCGCGCCGGCACCCATTCCGGAGCCCGAGCCCGAGCCCGTACCGGAGCCGGAGCCGGAGCCGGAGCCCATGCCCGCCATGCCCGCGCCCTTGCCGGCCGGTTTCCCGTCGGGTCCCAGGACGTGCCAGGTGCCGCCGACGCCCTCGCCGAGCGCGTCCCCCGCCTTGGCGTCCTTCGCGTAGCGGTACACCGGCCAGCCCCCGAGCGTCAGCTGCCGGGTGCCGTCGGCCCGGGTGACCGAGCCCAGCAGCGAGGCGTCGATACCCGCCCCGGCCTGCGGGTCGTCCGCCAGGACCACCGGCCATGCCTTGGCGCAGTCACCCTCGCAGTTGGACTTCGGGGGCTTGGCCGTGTCCTTGTCGAACCGGTAGAGGGTGAAGCCCTCGCCGTCGGTGACCCCGGACCCCACGTTCGGCATCTCCCGCACCTTCAGCTGCCCGGCCGGACCGCTCTTCGCGCCCCCGCCCGCCGGGGCGTCGGAGGCCCCGCCGCCGTATCCGGAACCCGACCCCGATCCGTAGTCCGACCCGTACAGGTCGAGCTGCTTGCTGTCGCTCACGGGCTTCACCGTATTCCCCTTCGAGGAGGTATCCCCGCCGGCACCGCACCCTGCCGTCAGCAGCAGTACCGCGACCGCCGCCGACCCGGCGAATATCTCACGGCGCATTGTCTTCACGATCTCTCCTTGAGGTTCTGGTTCGATCCCGTGCATTCACTGCCTTCGCCCATTCATACGGGGCCCGGGCCGGTCGGAGCCCCATTCCCCGGGAATTTGTCATTTCGCGACAGGAATGAACTCGGGGACCCGTCGCGGCCGTGCACGGCTCATTCCCGGAACCGCAGCGCCAGCGCCGGGCAGCGCCGCACCGCGCGCAGCGCCTTGGGCCGCAGCCGCGCCGGGACCGGCATGGAGGCCTGGGCCGGGTAGCCGTCCGCGTCGAGCCGTACGACGTCGGGGAGGATGTCCACGCACAGCCCGTGCCCCTTGCACAGCGTCCAGTCCACGACCAGCCGTTCCGCCCCGCCCTCCGCCTCGCGCGGCAGGGGCAGCGCCCCCGTCACCGGGCGGCCGCAGCCGCTGCCGAGCGCGTGGTCGCGGAACTCCTCGGGGAACGAGGCGAGCGCCGAGGCCACGAAGTGCGAGGTGCCGTCCGGATGGCTGCACGCGCCGCGCCGCCGCACGGCCCTCAGCCGGGCCTCCACCGCCTCCAGGGCGGCCCGGCCCCCGCCCCGGACGGCGTCCTCCAGCACGTCGGCCAGTGCGGGCAGCCCCCGTACGCAGGGCCCGCACTGCCCGGCCGACTCCTTGGCCATCCAGCGCGTCACCGCCGCCACCTCCCCGGCCGGACAGGTCTCCTCCGGCAGCGGCAGCACCGCCCCCGCCCCCAGTACCGCGCCGAAGGCGGCCAGGGACTGCCGGGACACGTCGGCGGAGCGGGCCGCCCCGGGATCCAGCCAGCGGCCGTGGTAGCCGCCGACCAGCACCCCCTGGCCGACGCCCGAGCCGCACAGGTCCAGGAGGTACGCCAGGGAGGTGCCGGACGGGGTCTCGACGACGGTGGACCCGGCGACGGTCAGCAGTACGGTCCCCGGCTCGGAGGGCAGGCCGACGGCGCGGTAGGCCGGCGCGCCCAGCCGGGCGGCGACCGCGAGTTGGGCGTAGGTCTCGGTGTTCGACAGCAGGGTGGGCACCCCGCCCAGGCCCCGTTCGCTGGTCCGCACCCGCTGCCCCGACGGCAGCGCGGGCCCGCCGTTCAGACCGCTGACGAGGGCGGTCCCCTCGCCCGTGACGAACCGCTCGGGAAGCCGGGCCACGCGCACCCGACGCCCGCCCGGGCCGCGTTCGTCGACGGCGTCCCGTACCGAGCGCTCCACGTCCGCCCGGGTGACCGCCACCACCACCTCCTCGGCGGCCACGGCGGCCGCGGCCAGCAGGGCGCCGTCCAGCACCAGGTGCGGGGCGTGCAGCAACAGAGCGGTGTCCTTGAGGCAACTCGGCTCGCCCTCACTGCCGTTGACGACGACGGCGGTGGCGGCCGCCTTTTCGCGGGCCGAGCGCATCACCGCCAGCAGCTTGCGGGCGAAGGGGAACCCCGCTCCGCCGCGGCCGCGCAGGTCGATGTCCGAGGCCAGGTCGGTGAGTTCGTCCGGGCGGAGGCGGGGCAGCGGGCCGTGCGCCGCCAGATGGGCGTCGCGGTCGAGCCACGGGGTCCGGTCGAGCCCGGTCAGCAGCCGGGGCGTGCCCACGCACCCGAGCCCGGGCCGCTCCGTCGCCCCGCTCACAGCCACCCCTCGCGCTCGGCGGGCCGCTCCCCGCCGCGCCCGTCGCCCGGGCCCGCCGGGGCGGCCGCCGCCGCGTACGGAG
>NZ_JBEZWL010000258.1:0-4878 GCF_040648015.1 Streptomyces sp. NPDC029216
GGCGGCGGCGCGCAGTGCG
Source organism: Streptomyces sp. NPDC029216 (assembly GCF_040648015.1). Classification (NCBI taxonomy): domain Bacteria; kingdom Bacillati; phylum Actinomycetota; class Actinomycetes; order Kitasatosporales; family Streptomycetaceae; genus Streptomyces; species Streptomyces sp. NPDC029216. The sequence continues at coordinate 20 of NZ_JBEZWL010000258.1, forward strand.
GGCGAGGGGGTGCGGGCGTCGGCGGCGTCGTCGAGGGCCGCCGGGTCGAGGCCGAGGGCGGCGGCCGCGGCGAGTCCGGCGGCGGTCAGCCCGGCGGTGTGCAGCCGGCCCCGGCAGAACTGGGCGAGGGTCGCGGCGTCGTGGATGCGGCCCGCCTTGCAGGCGGCCTCCGCCCCGCCGGAGTGGGCGTGCCCTCCGGCGGGGAAGCGGCCGTCCGCGAGGACGAGCAGCGCGGCGAGGCTCATCGGGAGCGGTCCCCCATCAGAAGAGGAAGTAGCGCTGGGCCATGGGCAGCTCCGCGGCGGGCGCGGGCTCCACCACCTCGCCGTCGATGCTGACGGTGAAGGTGTCGGCGTCGACCTCGACCCTCGGCATGGCGTCGTTGTTGCGCATGTCCGTCTTGCTCGTCCTGCGGGTGCTCTCGATGGCCGTGAACTGCTTGGTGAGGCCGAGCCGTTCGGGCAGGTGGTCGTCGAGGGCGGCCTGGGAGGTGAAGTTGAGCGAGTTCAGGCCGGGGGCGCGGCCGATGGCTCCGTACATGGGCCGGGGCAGCACGGGCTGGGGGGTGGGGATGGAGGCGTTGGCGTCGCCCATCTGCGCGTACGCGATCTGGCCGCCCTTGACGACGAGCTCGGGCTTGACGCCGAAGAAGGCCGGGTTCCACAGCACCAGGTCGGCGAGCTTGCCCACCTCGACCGAGCCGATCTCCTTGGCGAGGCCCTGGGCCACGGCCGGGTTGATCGTGTACTTGGCGACGTAGCGGCGGGCCCGGTGGTTGTCGGCGGGGCCGTCGCCGGGCAGGAAACCGCGCCGCTTCTTCATCACGTGGGCGGTCTGCCAGGTGCGCAGCACGACCTCGCCGACCCGGCCCATGGCCTGGGAGTCGGAGGAGATGATGGAGATGGCCCCGAGGTCGTGGAGCACGTCCTCGGCGGCGATGGTGGAGGGCCGGATCCGGGACTCGGCGAAGGCGAGGTCCTCGGGGACGGCCGGGTTGAGGTGGTGGCAGACCATCAGCATGTCGAGGTGTTCCTCGACGGTGTTGACGGTGTGCGGCCGGGTGGGGTTGGTGGAGCTGGGCAGGATGTTCGGCTCGGAGACCACCGTGATGATGTCGGGGGCGTGACCGCCGCCCGCGCCCTCGGTGTGGTACGAGTGGATCGTCCGCCCGGCGATGGCCGCGAGGGTGTCGCCCACGAAACCGGCCTCGTTGAGGGTGTCGGTGTGGATGGCGACCTGCGTGCCGGTCTCGTCGGCGACGCCCAGGCAGGCGTCGATGACGGCGGGGGTGGACCCCCAGTCCTCGTGGATCTTGAATCCGAGGGCGCCGCCGCGCAGCTGGGAGTACATGGCCTCGCGGGACATGGTGTTGCCCTTGCCGAGCAGGCCGATGTTGACGGGGTAGGACTCCAGTGCCGCGAACATCCGGGCCATGTGCCAGGGACCGGGGGTGACGGTGGTGGCCTTGGAGCCCTCGGCCGGTCCGGTGCCGCCGCCCACGAGGGTGGTGATGCCGGAGGCGAGGGCCTCGTCGACGATGGTCGGCGAGATGAAGTGGACGTGGGCGTCGATGGCGCCGGCGGTGACGATCTTCCCGTTGCCGGCGATGATCTCGGTCTCGGGGCCGATGACGAGGGCGGGGTCGACCCCGTCCATGGTGTCGGGGTTGCCGGCCTTGCCGATGCCGCAGATGCGGCCGTCGCGGATGCCGAGGTCGGCCTTGACGATGCCCCAGTGGTCCAGGACGACCACGCCGGTGATCACCGTGTCGGGGGCGCCCTCGGCGCGGGTGGTGCGGGCCTGTCCCATGGACTCGCGGATGACCTTGCCGCCGCCGAAGACGGCCTCGTCGCCGGAGTTGCCGGGGCCTCCGCTGAGGTCCTGCTCGATCTCGACGAAGAGGTCGGTGTCGGCGAGGCGGATCCGGTCGCCCCGGGTGGGTCCGAAGAGGTCGGCGTACGCCTGGCGCGAGATCTCAGCCATCGAGGGGTCCTCCGGTCTCCCCGCGCAGCCCGGGCACGGTGCGCAGCCCGCCGAGCGGTACGAGTTCCACGGCGACCGGGATGCCCGGCTCGAAGCGGACTGCGGTACCGGCGGCGATGTTCAGGCGCAGGCCGCGCGCGGCCAGCCGGTCGAAGTCGAGGCCGGGGTTGGCTTCGGCGAAGTGGTAGTGCGAACCCACCTGGACGGGCCGGTCGGCGGCGTTGAGCACGGTGAGGCGGGTGACGGGGCGGCCTTCGTTGAGGCGCACGGGACCGTCCCCGTAGGCGATTTCGCCGGGGATCATGCGGGGTGGCCCCTTCAGACGATCGGGTCGTGGACGGTGACGAGCTTGGTGCCGTCGGGGAAGGTGGCCTCGACCTGGACGTCGTGGATCATCTCGGGGATCCCCTCCATGACCTCGGCGCGGGTCAGCACCTTGCGGCCGGACTCCATCAGCTCGGCGACGGTCCGGCCGTCCCGGGCGCCTTCGAGGAGGTGGGAGGTGATGAGGGCGATGGCCTCAGGATGGTTGAGGAGGACCCCGCGCGCCCTGCGCCTCTCGGCCACGTCGGCCGCCACGTGGATGAGCAGTCTCTCTTGTTCGTGTGGTGTCAACTGCACGTGTATCACCAAGCTTCCGGGACATGATCGGCTTCGAGCCGTGGCGACGGTATCGGCCGTCAACTCTTTGTTGACCTGCACATATCCGCGCCAAGCATGTCTTGCCCAACGCAGAGCGAGGCTTTCCGTCCCGATCACCGCCGCTTTACCGGCCCATGGGCGGTCATTGGCGGAAAGCCGCGGGGCCCACACCATAGGGCCCGCTCTTTTCCGCCGCGTTAACCCACGTTTCCGGAAGCCGCCCGGTTCACCCCATCGGGGGCCAGGGGAGGGCGAGCCACACGGTCTTGCCGCCGTCCTCGGTGGGGCTGACCGACAGCCGGCCGCCCGCCTCCGCCGCCAGCCAGCGGATGATGACCATGCCCCGGCCGTTGTCCTGCTGGACCGCGGCCGGCAGCCGCTTGGGCCAGCGGGGGTGACTGTCGGTCACTCCGACGCGCAGCCACTCCTCGCGCTCCAGGCGCAGGTCGACGGTGAAGGTGGGCGACTGCCCGAAGGTGTGCTGGACCGAGTTGGTCGCGAGCTCCGAGACGACCAGCCGTACGGTGTCGGCGGTGTCGGCGTCCTCCGGTAGTCCCCAGTCGCTCAGCACCTGCGCGGCGTAACGGCGGGCGGCGGCCACCGAGACCGGGTCGCTCGGCAGAGTGACGGATGCTTCCAGCTGATCTGCCATGGCGACGTCCCTTTCCCACCGGGACGGAGCCGCCCCGGATCTACGCTGAGCGCCAGAGTGCCACCCATCGTGCCGCCGTTTCCGCCGTTCCCCCAAGATATGCATATATCTGTCGCTCAATGCGGTGAACTCTGCTACGGAAGAGCGTATTTGGACGGCAGACTGGTGCGAGCTGTGCCGGTGGAAGGAGAGCGGGTATGCAGCACGGTCCCGCGGTGCGCCGGCGCAAGCTCGGCGAGGAGCTGCGCGCGCTGCGCGACCGCACCGGACTCACCAGCGGCGAGGTGGCCCGGATCGTGGGATGGCACCAGTCGAAGGTCAGCCGTATCGAGACGGGCCGCAGTGGCGTGAAAGCGCAGGACATCCGGCTGCTGCTGGACGCCTACGGGGACGTGGTGAGCCCCCAGCAGCGCGCCCTTCTGGAGGCCCTGGGGGCCTCGGCGGCCGGGCCCGCGGCGAGTGGCGAGCAGGCCCGCGGACGGCAGTGGTGGCACGACTACCGGGGCCTGCTCCCGCAGGAGTACCGGGACTTCATCAGCCTGGAGGCCGGGGCCCGCTCGGCGCGGACGGTGGAACTCTCCGTGGTGCCCGGCCTGTTGCAGACCGCGGAGTACGCCAGGGCCGTGACCCGGGCCGCGCTGGGCGGGCTGCCGGAGCCGAAGGTGGACGCGCTGGTCGACGTACGGCTGGCCCGGCAGGCGGTGCTGCGGTCGGATCCCCCGCTGGAGCTGAGCGCCGTACTGGACGAGGCCGTGCTGCGCCGGCAGATCGGCGGGCCGGGGGTGATGCGGGAGCAGCTGCGGCACCTGGTGGAGGTGGCGCGGCTGCCCCAAGTGCACCTCCAGGTACTTCCGTTCACAGTGGGGGGCCATCTCGGCCTGACCGGACCGTTCGTTATTTTCTCATTTCCGAACATCGCCGATCTGGATGTGGTGGTGCTCGACCATTTGACGAGTAGCCTCTATCTGGAGCGGAAGGAAGACCTAGAGGCGTACAGCGCCGCGTTCCGCACCATCCAGGCGCACGCCCTCCCGCCCCGTGACTCGTCGGATCTCATCAGCTCACTCGCTGACGACGCGTAAGGAGGCACCCCCGTGTCCGCAACCCCCTTATCCACCAGCGGACTTCTGAACAGCGCGCGGTGGCGGCGGAGCAGCCGCAGCACCGGAATGAACAACTGCGTGGAAGCGGCCGCCCTGACCGGCGGCCTGCTGGCCGTCCGCGACTCCAAGCGGACGGACGGCCCGGCCGTGCTCTTCACCGGGCCGGCCTGGGACGGCTTCCTCGCCTCCGTACGGCAGGACGTGCTCGTGTGACGTCCTACCGCTGAACCAGGTCCGTGGCTCCGGCCGGAGCGGTCCGCAGGACCGTCCCGACGGCCCGGCCGATCTCGTCCCCCGTGAGATCAGCCCGTGCCGTCAGCCGCAGCCGGGAGATGCCGTCCGGCACCGACGGCGGACGGAAGCACCCCACGGACAGTCCCGCCTCGCGGCAGTCGGCGGCCCAGCGCAGTGCCGCCGCGGCCGACGGGGCCCGTACCGACACCACGGCCGCGGGCCGGCGGGGGCCCGGGCGGGCGGGC
>NZ_JBEZWL010000259.1:0-4698 GCF_040648015.1 Streptomyces sp. NPDC029216
ACCTCGTACTGGGCGTACTCGGTCTTGCGCCCGGTGCGGCGAGAGTGCGTGCCAGGCGTCGCGGGGCAGACGGGACTTTGACGACAGACCCTAGGGACGGCAACGCCGGTCACAGCCACCCGTGGTGCGCGAGCGACGCTCGAGTTCCGCCCGAGCCGGGCGCCAATCGCGCACCACCGGAGCTGGCTACCTTTCGGAGACCGACCGCACGTCCAGCACCAAAGGGGGAAGCACGTGAACAACGCGCTCACCACCCGCCGCATCGCGGCATCGTTCGAGGATCTCGTCGGCGACACCCCGCTCCTCCGGCTCGAACTCGACGGCCTCCCCGCCACCGCCCGGGTCCTCGCCAAACTGGAAGCGGCCAATCCGCTGTCCAGCATCAAGGACCGGGCCGCCCTCTTCATGCTGCGGGCCGCAGAGGAGTCCGGCGCCCTCGCCCCCGGCGCCACCATCATCGAATCGACCTCCGGGAACACCGGCATCGCCCTGGCCGCGCTCGCCGCCGCCCGCGGCTACCGGTGCCTGATCGTCCTCCCCTCGAACTCCTCCCGCGAGCGCGTGCTGACCCTGCGCATGCTGGGCGCCGAGGTCGAGTTCACCGACCACGCCCTCGGCTTCCGGGCCTGCGTCGACCGTGCCGAGCAGCTGCACGCCGAGATGCCCGGCTCCTGGTACGCGCGACAGCACGAGAACCCCGACAACGTCCGCGCCCACTACACGACCACCGGCCCCGAGATCTGGCGCGACTCCGGCGGCCGCGTCGACTACCTGGTGTGCGGGGTCGGCACCGGCGGCACCCTCACCGGCATCGCCCGCTACCTGCGCGAACGCAACCCGGACCTGAAGGTGGTCGCCGTCGAGCCCGCGGGCTCGGCGCTGCTCTCCGGCGGCGAGCCCGGCCCGCACCGCATCCCCGGCCTCAACGGCGGCTTCATCAGCCCCGTCACCGACGTGCACCTCGTCGACGAGGTGATCGCCGTCGACTGTGAGGACGCCGCCGCCACCACCCGCGCCATCGCCGCCCGCTCCGGCCTCCTCGTCGGGATCTCCGCGGGCGCGGCCGCGTACGGCTGCCTCGAACTCGCCCGCCGCCACGACCTGTCGGACTCCGTCGTGGCGACCGTGTTCCCCGACAGCGGCGAGCGCTACCTCAGCTGGTGGCCGGAAACGGACCCCGCCGACCGGCCGTGAACGGCGGGCCGGAGCCCGCCGGACGGTGGCCCGCGCCTCGCCCCCGCTCCTTCCCCACCCGCACGCCTGCCCGAGTACGAGCCTGAAATTCCCTGCCGCCGCAGGGGGAGAAGAGAGAGAATGAACCCCGAGCGCACCCTGCTGCTCGTCGGTGGAACCGACGAGACCGTGCAGAAGGCCCACGACCTGGGGCTGAGCGTGCTGCTCCTCCAGCACCCGACCAAGGTGAGCGAGGTGCAGAACCGGCTCGCCGCGGCCGTCGAGGTCGTCGACTTCACCGACTGGTCACTGGTCGAGCCCCTGGTGCGGGCCTGGCACGAGAGCCCCGGCTTCGCCGCGGTCGTCTCCCTCACCGAGCCGGGGCTCGAGAACGCGGGCCGGATCAACGACCTGTACGGGCTCGGGGGCACCGGCTACGAGGTCACCGCCCGGATCCGGGACAAGGCCGCCATGCGGCGCTACGTCGCCGAGCACGACCCGGAGCACGCCGTGGGCGCCCGCTCCCTGAAGTCCCGTGAGGACCTGGACGCCTTCGGCGCCTCCTACGGCTTCCCCTTCATCGTCAAGCCCGTCGACGCCACCGCGAGCATCGGCGTCATGCGGGTGGAGGGGCCCGAGGACGCCGACCGGGTCTGGGGCGAGGTCACCCGGCTCTCCGGCACCCGCACCGACCGGGTCTCCTCGCTGTTCGTCCTCAAGGACTTCCTGATGGAGGAGTTCCTCGACGGCCCCGAGTTCAGCGTCGAGTCCTTCAGCTTTGCCGGCCGCCACGTGATCGTCACCATCACCGAGAAGTTCACCTCGGACGGCCACTTCGCCGAACTCGGCCACGCGGTCCCCGCCCGGCTCTCCGAGGCCGACGACGCGGCGATACGCGAGGGCATACGCGGCTTCCTCGACGTGATGGGCATGCGCGACGGCGTCTGCCACACCGAGGTCCGCCTCACCCCCAAGGGCCCGCGCGTGATCGAGGGCCACAACCGCATCGGCGGCGACTCCATCCCCGAACTGGTGCGCAGCGCCTTCGGCGTCGACCTTGTCACCCTTGCCGTCGGCCAGCCGTTCGGCCTGGTCGAGGAACTGCCCGACCGGCCGCAGGCCCACGGCGGCGCCGCCGTACGCGCCCTCGTCGGCACCCCGGGCACCACGGTGCGGTCCGTCGCCGGACTCGACGAGGCCCGCGCCGCCGAGGGCGTCATCTCCGTCACCGTCGGCGCCAAGCCCGGCGACGGCGTACGCGTCCTCACCGACAACTGGGACCGGCTCGGCCTGATCGCCGTCTCCGCCGAGGACACCACCGCCGCGATCCGCCGGGGCGCCGAGGTGATCCGCGAGCACATCGAGATCACCCTCGCCCGCCCCGACGGCTCCACCGTCCTCGCGCAGCCCTCCGAGATCGCCCCCCGCGAGAACCTGCTGATCATCCACCGCAACCCGCTGGAGCCGTTCCCGTACCGGTCCTGGCTGCCGGACCACACCGGCGACATCGTCGTCCTCGCCTCCCGCGAGAAGATCGAACTCGCCGGCGAGAAGATCCCCGACGGCAACCTCGGCTACACCCGCCTGGAGATCCACGACGACTTCGACTCCGCCGAGTTCGAGGCCCGCGCCGTCGAACTGATCGAGGAACACCGCATCACCGGCGTGACCGCCCTGCACGAAGGGGACATGGACCTCGCCGCGCGGCTGCGCCGGCGCTTCGGGCTGCGCGGCGCCTGGGAGGACGACGTCAAGCCCTTCCGCGACAAGGCCCTGATGAAGACCCGCGCCCAGGCGTCGGGCATCGAGGTCGCCGCCTGGGTCCAGCCCCGCACCGCCGACGAGGCCCGGACCTTCGCGGCCGCCGAGGGCTTCCCCCTGGTGTTCAAGGAGCGCAGCGGCTTCAACGCGATCGGCCTGCGCATCCTGCGGGACGAGGCCTCCTTCGAGGAGTCCCTGACCGAGGTGTACGCCGCCGGCGAGCGGGACGACGTCCTGCTGGAGGGCTTCGTCCCGGGCCGCATGTGCCACGTCGACGGCGTGGTGCGCGACGGCCGCGTGGCCATGGCCTGGCCCTCGCAGTACCAGTACGACCTGTCCTCCTTCGCCTCCGACCCGGGCCCGCGCGTCGACCTCACCCTCGACGAGGACGACCCGGTCACCCCGCGCCTGCTCGACCTCGCCGACCGGGTCCTCGCCACCCTGGCACCCGAGGGCTCCCGGCTGCGCGACCACGCCTTCCACATGGAGGTCTTCCACACCCCCGACGACCGTCTGGTGCTGTGCGAGATCGCCTGCCGCCCCGGCGGCGCCAAGATCCGCGAGGTCTTCCACAGCCTGTTCGGGGTGCACCTCGGCGAGTACGCCGTGCGCGCCGACGCCGGCCACCCGCTCCCCGACGCCGTACGGCGGGGCGACGACCCGGCCGGGCTGCCGAGGCCGCGTCACATGGCGGGCCAGCTGCTCATGATGAAGCGGCCCGGCCTGGTGCGCGAGCTGCCCGCGGTCCCCGACGAGCCCTGGCTGGCCGGGTTCTGGCTCTACGCCGAGGTGGGCCAGGTCATCGCCCCGGCCTCGGGCTCCTCCGACTTCCTCGCCGCCGCCGTGGGCACCGCACCGAACCGCACGGAGTGCGAGCGCCGGCTGCGCGAGCTCGGCGAGTGGGTGCGCGAACACAGCGTGATCGGCGACGCGTCATGACGGGGGCCCGCCTGTCGGCGAAGACGCGGTACATGCTGGGCATGGTCGTCGACGCCACCGGCGCCGGCATGTACCTGCCCCTGTCGCTGCTGTACTTCCACCACGTGACCGGGCTGCCCCTCACCCAGGTGGGCACCCTGATGACGGCCGCCGCCGTGATCGGTCTGATCAGCAACCCGGCGGCGGGCGTCCTGATCGACCGGTTCGGGGCCAAGGCCGTCGTCACCGGCGGGTACCTGCTGCGGGCCGCGGGCTTCTGCACGTACCCGCTCGTGGACAACGGCTACACGATGTTCGGCGTGATCCTGCTGGTGGCCCTGGGCGACACCTCGTACCCGCCGGCGATCCAGTCGTTCATCGCCGAGTTCGTCAAGGGCACCGAGCGGGACAAGCTGCTCGCCGCGCAGCGCAGCCTGCGCAACGCCGGTCTGGGCGTGGGCGGTCTGATCGCGGGCGGGGTCCTCGCCCTGGGCAGCGACGCGTTCTACTACGTGATCGTGTTCTGCACGGCCGCGGGGTACGTGCTGGCCGCCGTCTGCTTCGGGTCCATCCCGATCCCGCGGACGTCCCCGGACGCGGCGGCGCCCCGGGTCTCCCGCAAGGGCGGCTACCGGCTCGTCGCGCGCAACCGTCCCTTCCTCGCCCTGACCCTGCTCAACGTGCCGACCGCCTTCGGCTACACGGTGCTCGCCGTCGGCATCCCGGCGTACGTCACCCAGGACCTGGGCGCGTCGGCGACGAACTGGTCGGCGAAGCGGCCCGGGAAGGTCATGAGGTGGTCGGTGGCGATGGAGCCGGTGACTGCGATGCGCACGGCGTGGATGC
>NZ_JBEZWL010000260.1:0-4689 GCF_040648015.1 Streptomyces sp. NPDC029216
CCTCCTCGACGCTGGTCTCGGCGCCCCGCACGGCCTCTACGGCGATGCGAGCGGCATCTTCCATGGGCCATCCGTAGGCCCCGGTCGAGATCGCCAGGAAGGCGACTGTCCGTGCCCCCAGCTCGTCGGCAACTCTCAGCGACTCCCGGTAGCAGGATGCCAGGAGCGACGGATCGCTCCCGGAAACCTGATACACCGGGCCGACGGTGTAGGCGACGGCGTCCACCACGCAATGCTCGGCATGGCCCGCATGCACAACCTCGCCCTCGCCAGGCAGCAGATCGACTCACAACGGAAGCAACCGCGTCCGAGACCGCGCGGAGACATCACCAGCTCCGCGAGAACACCCACACCCGCTACACCGCCTGCGTCCATCAGCCCCTCATCCCGGGCCTGGGCAAGAGGAAAGTCGCCAAGCTCACCGCCAAGGACGTGCTCCGTACAAACTGCCAGTGCTGCTCAAAGCAACTCCTCAGACGGGCGTGGACCGCGGCGTCCGCAAGGCAAGCGCGGGCGCCGCGGTCCGGTTGGGACTCTTCCTGCCGTTCCGCGATTCGCGGCTGGCCATCGGACGATCCCAACAACCCGACAGGCTCTCCCTTGATTGGAGTGCCCCAGCCGCATGAGGCGGAAGCATTCCCCTCTCGCGTCGCAGCCCCTTGGGCTCCGCACCTTGTGGGCCCAAAGCCCATCCCGTAACTGGGCGGTGCCCACCTGGCGATTTCGGGGTGGCTGGTGACAGGATCGAGGGGTGGTGATCAAGGGTTACGACGTCCGCCCGTTGGTGGCGGGCGAATCACTGCTGGCCCGCCAGGGCTTCTGGTCGAACTACCTTCTGGCAATGTGCAGCGACGGTCGATGTGCTGAGCGGCCGGTTCCGGAGTGGTTCTGTGAGGACAGCGCCGATGCCGATGCCGTGTCCGAGGTCCTCTTCGATCCCGAACCCTGGCCGGTGTATCAGAGTGCCGACAGAGGCCGGCCCCGGACCCGTGGTGATCTACCGCAACCTGGATCACGACTACGGCACCGTCTACCTCCTCACCCATCCAGGCAGAAGCCACGTCGAACAGATCGCCAGCTGGGACGGAGACTTCGCCGGGGGCCGCAGGGTGCGACGCACTCAACGGCCCGTCGCGGTGTTCCCCCGACGGACTACCCGTCAGGCGCCCTTCTCCGCCAGGAACTTGCGCAGCCTCGTCAGCGGCCACGTGTTGACGACGTCGTCCTTGGTCAGCCAGCCGCGCTGGGCCGTGGCCACCCCGTAGCGCATGTACGGCAGGTGCGTGGTGGCGTGTGCGTCGGAGTTCACGGCGAACTTCACGCCGTAGCTCTTCGCGCGCAGAATGTCCTCGTCGCACAGGTCGAGCCGCTCGGGGTGCGCGTTGACCTCCAGTACGGTGCCGGTGCGCGCGCAGGCCTTGAACACGGCGTCGAAGTCGGCGTCGATGCCCGGGCGCTTGCCGATCCGGCGGGTCGTGGGATGGCCGATGACGGCGACGTGCGGGTTCTCGCAGGCACGGAGGAGTCGGCGGGTGAGTTCCTGCCGGCTCTGGTTGAAATGGGAGTGGACGGAGGCCACGCAGATGTCGAAGTCCGCGAGGAACTCGTCGGGCCAGTCCAGGGTGCCGTCCGGGCCGATGTTGAGTTCTGTCCCGTGCAGCAGCCGCATCCTGTGGTGCTTGCCGTCCAGGGCGCGGACCTGCTCGCGCTGGGCGAGGATCTTCTCGCTGGTCATGCGCTGCATGTACAGGTTCGGCGCGTGGTCGGTGACCGCGTAGTACGCGTAGCCGCGCGCGGCAGCGGCTTCGATCATGTCCTCCAGCGGCGCCAGCCCGTCGGTGAGGTCGGTGTGGGTGTGCAGATCGCCGCGGATGTCCTTCTCCGTCAGGAGGTCGGGGAGTTCGCCGCGCAGCCCGGCGGCGATCTCGCCGCGGTCCTCGCGCAGCGTCGGCGGTATCCAGGGCAGCCCGAGCCGGGCGTATATCGCCTCCTCGGTCTCGGAGGTGAGGCTCTCGCCGCTCTCGGTGTCGAAGAGGCCGTACTCGGAGAGCTTGAGGCCTTGGCGCACCGCCAGCTCCCGGGTGCGGATGTTGTGGGCCTTGGCGCCGGTGAAGTACTGCAGTCCGGCGCCCCAGGAGGCGGGCGGCAGGACCCGTAGATCCACCTGGAGGCCGGTGGCGGTCCGGATGGAGGTCTTCTTCTCCCCGTGGGCTATGACCTCTGCCGTGTGCGGGTGGGCGGTGATGGCGTCCATGAACGGGGCCGAACGCCGGGCGGCCACCAGGATGTCGATGTCTCCGATGGTCTCCCTCATCCGGCGGAGGGACCCCGCGTACGTACACCGGACGCAGCCGCGGATGTCCGACAGCTCGGCGACGAGCTGTTCGGCCACCTCCATGGCCGCGCTAACGAGGATGCGGCCCTCACCCGCCTTCTGCAGCACCGAGATGCCATGCAGGATGTTGTCCTCGGTGCGCTCGCCGAAGCCCTTCAGATCACGCAGCCGCTCTTGCCGGATGGCCTCGACCAGCTGGTCGACCGAGGTGATGCCCAGCTCCTCGTACAGCAGCATGGCCTTGCGGGGTCCGAGCCCCGGGATCTCGATCAGCTCGCGCACTCCGGCCGGTACGGACGCCCTGGCCTCGTCGACGACGGGCATGCGGCCGGTGCGCAGGTACTCGATGATCTTGTCGGCGACCGATTTGCCGACGTTGGGGATCTCGCGCAGGCCCTTGGCGTCGAGCGCCGAGACGTCCTGCGGGTACCCCCCGACGGCCCGGGCTGCCTTCTCGTAGGCGCGCGCCTTGAAGGCCTCCCCGCCGCGGATCGCGATGAGGTCGGCGTACTCCTGGAGGAGCGCCTCGACCTCGTCGTTGGCTCGAGCCATGTCTCCAGGGTGCCCCGCGGGCCCCGGGGAGGCACGCGGGGCCGTCTGCGTCGTTGGTTAGCCTGGAGAGGTGGGCGGCGAGTTCGTGACGCTGTTCCTGGCCGGTGACGTGATGCTCGGACGCGGTATCGACCAGATCCTTCCGCACCCCGGCGATCCGCGCCTGGTGGAGGCGTACGTCACCGATGCCCGCATCTACGTCGAGCTGGCGGAGGGCGCGAACGGCGCGATTCCCCGGCGGGCGGCCTTCTCCTGGCCGTGGGGCGAGGCACTGGACCTCCTCGACGCGGCCGCGCCCGACGCCCGGATCGTCAATCTGGAGACGTCCGTCACCCGGAGTGACGACGCCTGGCCCGACAAGGGGGTCCATTACCGGATGCACCCCGCCAACCTGCCCTGTCTGGCCGCCGCCCGGCTCGACGTCTGCGTCCTCGCCAACAACCACGTCCTGGACTACGGCCGCCGCGGGCTGGCCGAGACCCTCGACTCGCTCGCCGGCGCGGGCCTGCGGACGGCGGGAGCCGGACGGGACCTCCACAAGGCGCGGCGGCCCGCAGTCCTTCCCCTCCCCGGGGGCGGGCGCCTGCTGGTCTTCTCCCTCGGGATGGCGTCCAGCGGTATCCCCCACACCTGGGCGGCCACCGCGGACCGCAGCGGGATCGACTTCCTCTTCGAGGCCTCGGACGCCGCCGCGGCCGAGGTGGCCGGCCGCGTCCGGCGGGCGAAGCGGCCCGGCGACCTCGCGGTCGTCTCGATCCACTGGGGTTCGAACTGGGGCCACACCGTCCCGCGCGACCAGATCCGCTTCGCGCACGCGCTCGTCGACGGCGGCACGGACCTCGTCCACGGGCACTCCTCTCACCATCCGCGCCCGTTGGAGGTGTACCGGGGGCATCCGGTGTTCTACGGCTGCGGCGACCTGATCGACGACTACGAGGGCATCGGCGGCTACGAGCGGTACCGGGACGACCTGCGCCTGCTCTTCCTCGTCGCGCTCGAGCCGGACACGGGCCGGCTGGACCACGCCCGTCTGGTCCCCTTGCAGGCCCACCGCATGCGCCTGCGGCATGCCTCCCGGGAGGACTGCGACTGGCTGCGCGGGGTCCTCGCCCGCACCAGCCGGGAGTTCGGCACCCGGATCACCCTCGACCCGGAGGGCGCCCTCATCGTCCACCCCGGTCCATCCGCCGGCGGTTCGCCCGTAACGGGGCGGACGGCGGCGGGTTGACAGAGGGGCCTTCGAGAGGCATGTCGATCCGAAGGAAGCGTGCATGGCGCAGGAGCACACGAGGTCCCTCCGGCTGCGCCTCCGGTACCGGTTCGACCATCTGGTGGCGGGCGGAACCGCCCCCCGCACGATCCGGCCGATGGTCACGATGGGCATGGGGCGGCAGCCGCCTTCGCCGGCGAGGTGGATCTTGCAAGTCAGGCCGCCCCGGGACCGTCCAAGTCCCTCGTCGGGGCGGTGGTGCCGAGGCGTCGTCCTTTTTTCGGGATCCGCGGCCGGGTCTTGCGGGCGCCGGAGCGGGTCGCCGGAGTGCTTCTGATCCCCAACGACCAGTCCTACCGCGGACGAACCTGCGAGCAGGACATCACGGACGGCGGGGGCCGCATCCTCCGGAACCGGCCGGCGCGGGGACCGGCTGTAGAGACGCTAGGAGGGGCCGGCGGATCAGGGCCGGATAGGGCGCGGCGTCTGGTGCGATGCATCGCAAGGCGCCGGAGCGTCCTGCCGTGCCAGCCCGGATGATTGCAGCAATACAAAAGCCGCGCAGTGCGACTCATTGGTCGCACTGCGCGGC
>NZ_JBEZWL010000261.1:0-4654 GCF_040648015.1 Streptomyces sp. NPDC029216
GGGGGGGGGGGCGGGGGGCCGGGGGCGGGGGCTCCCGTAGCGGTGCGCACGTCCCGGCAGGCGGCCGCCCCCCTTGGGGGGCGGCGGCCGGTTGCGGGGCGGGGCCGTCGGTCGGCGGTGCGGGGCGGTCCGCGGCAGGAGTCCGGGCCGCGGCCGGGGACCGCCCCGAGGTCGTGGAGGCGGGTCGGGGGCGGTCCGTGGTCAGGGCCGTGGGGGCGGGGGCGGGCCGGGTCATGAGGGCTCCGCGCGGTCCGCCGCCATGCCCGCCGCGTCCAGGAGGGCCGTGCCGACGATCAGGTCGGCGCCGCCGAACTCCGGGTCCTCCAGCAGGGTGCCGTCGTCCACCGCGAACAGCAGGCGCTCCTCGCCCTGGCGGTACGCCGTGCCCACCGCCGGGCTCGCCGCGTGGACGGCGAGCAGGGCCACCAGGTACGGAAGGTCGGGGTCCTCGCGGCGGGCCTCGGCGAGCAGGCCGGACAGGCGGCGCGGGGCGTCGTGCGGCAGGTCCAGGAGGCGGGTCGCGGCCGCGAGCTGCTCCTCGCTGAAGCGGCTGTCGTCCGGGGTCGCGATGAGGTCGGGCTCGGGCATCTCCACGCCGAGGTGCTCCCGCTCCAGCGGCGGGGTCAGCAGGATCTCCACCAGGTCCGCGACCCGGACCGAGACGGGGGTGCGCAGGCCCGTGCCGGCCGCGAAGAACGCGTCGGTGACCCGGGTGGCCTCGGCCACGGGCAGCGGCAGCACCGGGGCGACGAGCTGCCCGTACAGGTCGATCCCGGAGCGCGCGGCGGGCGCGGCGAAGGCCTGGCGGTCCTGTTCGGCGCGGAAGAGCGGGCCGGCGTCCAGCAGCCGGGACTGGAGCTGGGTGTGCCGGCGGATGCAGTCCTTGACGATGTCGACGAGCTCGGCGGCGCGCCGCTTGTTCTCGGGGTCCTCGGCCTCGTCGCGGGCCTTGCGGATGTTGGTGAGGATGGCGTTCTCGTGCCGGTAGCGGTCGGCGACGTGGTCGAGGGCCTCGGCGATCATGTCCGGGACGGCCTGGAGCCAGTCGACCGCGCGGACGTTGCGCCGGGTGGCGTCGAGCGTGCGGCGCAGGGTCTCGGCGTACTGGACGGTGCGGTAGCGGGCCTGCTCGGCGGCGAGCTGGGCGTCGGCGAGCCGGCCCCGGCTGATCAGGACCTCCAGCTTGACCTCGGCGGCGATCTGGGCGCTGGTGACGTCCGTGTCGAGGGCGCCGACCAGGACGTTGACGGCCTCGTCGGTGGTGCGCAGGTAGACCGCGCCGCCGTGCCCGGGGACCTCCTCGATCAGCTTGAAGTCGTAGTCCCGGCGGACGTAGACGCCGTCGGCGCCGAAGGTGCCGTAGATCGCGCGGAAGCCGCGGTCGACGCTGCCGACGTTGATCAGGTTCTCCAGCACCCAGCGGGCGACCCGCTCGTGCTCGGCGGCCGGCCGGCCGGGGGTCTGGGCGGCGACGCGTGGCAGCAGCCGGGCCACTATCTGCTCGTGGTCGGCGCCCGTGTCGAAGTCCATGTTGAGCGTGACCAGGTCGATCGCGGACAGCGCGACCTCCGCCATCGCGTAGACCCCGTACTCGCCGGCCAGGTTGGCCTTGCGTACGTCGAGGTCGTGCAGCGGGGCGGTGCAGGCGAGGGCGCGCAGCCGCCGGGCGAGGCCCTCGTCGGCGGCCGGGCCCGGCGCCGGGGAGGGAAGGGTCTTCGCCGGGGCAGGGAGAGTCACGTCGAAAAGATTAGGCGGTGTCACGGACAACATCCCAAACGGCATGGTTCGGCCGGAACGTCCCCGGCTCCGCGGAAGGCCGCGGAAGGCCTCTGCGGCGCGCGGCGCGTGCGCTGTTCTACGCTCGCCGCATGGCTTCCATGATCACATCCCCAGCGGCCGCGATCGACCTCAACGCCGACCTCGGCGAGGGCTTCGGGCGGTGGACGCTCACGGACGACGAGGCCCTGCTGTCGGTGGTCACCAGCGCGAACGTGGCCTGCGGCTTCCACGCGGGCGACCCGTCGATCATGCGGCGGGTGTGCGAGCTGGCCGCCGCGCGGGGCGTACGGATCGGCGCGCAGGTCTCGTACCGGGACCTGGCGGGTTTCGGGCGGCGGGCGATGGACGTGCCGGCGGAGGAGCTGGCGGCGGAGGTGGCGTACCAGATCGGGGCGCTGGAGGTGTTCGCGCGGGCGGCCGGGTCGAAGGTGTCGTACGTCAAACCGCACGGCGCGCTGTACAACCGCACGGTCCATGACGCGGACCAGGCCGGCGCGGTGGTCGCCGGGGTCCGGCTGGCCGCCGGGGACGCCGGGCTGCCGGTGCTGGGGCTGCCCGGGTCGCTGCTGCTGGCCGCCGCCGCGGAGGCCGGGCTGGAGGCCGTACCGGAGGCCTTCGCCGACCGGGCGTACACCCCGCTGGGCACGCTGGTCCCGCGGGGGACGCCGGGGGCGGTGCTGCACGATCCGGACGCGGTGGTCGCACGGGCGGTCCGGATGGCCGCCGAGGGGGCGGTGACGGCTTCCGACGGCTCCCCCGTGGCGGTCCGCGCGCGCTCCCTGTGCCTGCACGGGGACACCCCCGGGGCGGCGGGGCTCGCGGTGCGGGTCCGGGAGGCGCTGGGGGCGGCGGGCGTACGGGTGGAGGCGTTCGCGTGAGGGCCCTGGTGGTGGGGCGGGAGGCGCTGCTGCTGGAGGCGGACTCGGCCGGGGAGGTGGCCGCGCTCCACGCCGAGCTGCTGCGCCGGCGGGACGCGGGCGAGCTGGGCGGTGTGCGGGAGGTGGTGCCGGCCGCGCGGACCGTGCTGCTGGACGGGGTGCGGGAGCCGGGGGCGCTGGCCGCGCGGATCGCCCGCTGGGAGGTTCCGCCGCTGGCGGAGGCCGAGGGTCCGCTGGTCACCGTCCCGGTGCGGTACGACGGGCCGGACCTCGCGGAGGTGGCCGCGGCCTGGGGGGTCGCGCAGCGGGAGGTGGCGGGGCTGGTCGGGGGCGTCGTCTTCCGGGTGGCCTTCTGCGGGTTCGCACCCGGCTTCGGATACCTGACGGGCCTCCCGGAGCGGCTGTGGCTGCCCCGCCGCTCCACGCCCCGCACGGCGGTCCCGGCGGGCTCGCTGGCGCTGGCCGGGGAGTACGCCGGGGTGTACCCGCGCTCCTCCCCCGGCGGCTGGCAGCTGATCGGCTCCACGAACACGGTCCTGTGGGACCCGGCCCGGGAGCCGGCGGCACTGTTCGCACCCGGGGTACGGGTGCGGTTCGAGGAGGCGGGGGCGTGAGGGTGGGCGGGTTGTTGGTGGTGCGGGCCGGGGTGCTGACCACCGTGCAGGATCTGGGGCGGCCCGGGTACGCGCATCTGGGTGTGCCCCGGTCGGGGGCGCTGGACACCGGCGCGCACGCCCTGGCCAACCGGCTCGTCGGGAACCCGGCCGGGGCCGCCACCCTGGAGACCACCCTGGACGGGGTCCGGCTGCGCGCCCTGGCCCCGGTGACGGTGGCGGTGACGGGAGCGCCGTGCGCGGTACGGGTCTCCGGGCGCCCGGCGGCCTGGGGTGCGCCGGTGTGGCTGCCGGCGGGGGCGGAGCTGGACGTGGGCCGGGCGGAGTCCGGGCTGCGGGGGTACGTGGCGGTGCGGGGCGGGTTCGCCGTGCCGGCGGTGCTGGGCAGCCGCTCGACGGACCTGCTGTCGGGGCTGGGGCCGCCGGTCCTGTCGGACGGGACGGTGCTGGAGGTCGGGGCGGCGGGGCCGTCCCCGGTGGCCGCGGCGGACGCGGTGGGGGTGCCGGGGCCGCCCGTGGCGGAGCTGGTGCTGCCCCTGCGGCTCGGGCCGCGGGCGGACTGGTTCACGTCGGCCTCGGTGGCGGCGCTGCTGTCCTCGGCGTACCGGGTGTCCCCGGCGTCGAACCGGATCGGGCTGCGGACCGAGGGCGGGCCGGGGCTGGTGCGGGCGCGGGGCGGGGAGCTGCCGAGCGAGGGGATGGTGCTGGGGGCGGTGCAGGTGCCGCCGGACGGGCTGCCGGTGGTGTTCCTGGCCGACCATCCCGTGACGGGGGGCTACCCGGTGGTCGGGGTGGTCGGCCCGGGGGCGGCGCTGGACGCCGCCGCGCAGGCCCGGCCGGGGGTGGCGGTCCGCTTCGTCCGCGCCGGGGCCTGACGCCGCCGGGGCGGGCGGGGGTTGCGGGCCCTGCCGGCGGCCGGCCCTCGCCGCACCGGCCGGGCCGGTCGGCCGGGGCCTGCGGCTGGGTTGCCGCTGCGCGGGGAGGTCCCCTACCCGCCCTTCCTCCCCCGGCTACCGCTGGGAGGTGCCCCCCCCAGTTCCCAGGGGGCGCTGCCCCCACCCCCGCGCCTCAATCGCCGACGCGGCTACAAACACGGCGCTCCGTGCCCGCGCCTCAAGCGCCGGCGGGGCTGAAAGAAGCCCCCAGAGCTCCGGCCGGCCGGCGGCTTCGCCGGCGGGGCTGGAAGGCCGGATGCTGCGCCCCCGCTCAAACACCGGCAGGGCGGGAAGGACCCCGGGCTCCACCCGGCCCGCGGCCCCGCCGGCGGGGCTGAAGAACCCGAGGCTCCGCCCCGCCCCGGCCCGGCGGAGCCCCCGGGGTCCCGGGGGTTACACCGCCGACCACCTGGCTATGCGGCTGCGGCCGGCCGACTGGAAGAAATCC
>NZ_JBEZWL010000262.1:0-4630 GCF_040648015.1 Streptomyces sp. NPDC029216
CAGGGGGGACCCTGTGGGAGAGTAGGACGCCGCCGAACAATCATTGTGGGAAAGCCCCGCACCTTCTGGTGCGGGGCTTTTCTGCGTTTACGGCCGAACCGGCGGCCCGCCGTAGTCTGCATGTATGACGAGCATGCAGCAGAAGCGGAGAGCGGCCGCCTACGACATCGCCGTCACGGGGCTCCTGCTGCTGGCCGCCGCCGTGGGCTGGAGCGACCTCGTGCTCCTGGTCTCCGGAACCGTGGTGTCCGGGTGGGAGCTGTGCGTCGTCCTGCTCTGCGTGGCGGTGGTCGTCGGCATCGTGCGCGCCGTGCGGGTCCGCTCGACGGCCTCCACGGCCGCGCCGAGCCGGCCCGTCCCGATGAGCCTCGCACGGGGAGTCGCCATCGTCGCGGCGGCGTTGAGCTGTGCGGCCGGAGCGCTCGACGAACTCGGTGCGGAGTACTACGTCTTGGACCCCGCGGGCCCCGGCGGCTGTACCGCCGTCGTCAGGGAGACCTCGTTCCTGGTGATCGGCAGCGGTGACGTGTACGCCGTCGGCCCGAGCCACATCGGCTGGCGGCCGTCGGGCTCCTGGATCGCAGACGACGGCCACCGGCCCATCGGCGCGGGAACGTACGAGCTGCGCTGGAGCGAGGCCGCGGGCCGCGGAGGCCACGGCACGCTGAGCGTCCACGGAACCCCGACCGACCCGATCGTCTCGGGCGGCATCGCGGGCGTCCACTGCTGAGAACGTGCACCGTGCCATCCACTTGCGACAGGCAGGAGCTGTGACGACGGAGACCCGAGTGCCACTGACGCCTCAGGCGCCAGAAGGCCTGAACGGATTCGAACCCGTAGCTGAAGTTCAGGGACTCGCCGACACCTGGTGGCGGGGCAAGGACTCGCTCATCGCGGTCTACCGCGGCGAAGCCTCGGGCTTTGACGCCCCCCACTGCCTGAGGGCCCACATCTACGGTGGTCTCGATGCCTGATCGTTTGACATGGAGTGCACTCCAAGACCTAGCGTCGTGAGCAGACGGTTTTCCAGCTCGGGAGGCAGCAGCATGAACGGCGTACGGATCCGACACCTTGGTGAACTCGCGGTCTCCGCCCAGGGGTTGGGCTGCATGGGCATGAGCCACGCCTACGGGGACTCGGACGACGCGCAGTCGATCGCGACCCTCAACCGGGCCCTCGACCTCGGCGTGACCCTCCTGGACACCGCCGACTTCTACGGCTTCGGACACAACGAGGAACTCGTCGGGCGGGCCGTCGCCGGGCGCCGCGACGAGGCAGTGATCGCCACGAAGTTCGGCTTCGCCAACCGCCTGGGCGAGCCCACCGTGATCCGCGGCGACGCCGCCTACGTGCGCCAGGCGTGCGAGGCCTCGCTGCGTCGGCTCGGGGTCGACCACATCGACCTCTACTACCAGCACCGCGTCGACCCGCAGGTGCCGATCGAGGAGACGGTCGGCGCCATGGCCGAGCTGGTCCAGGCCGGCAAGGTCCGCCACCTCGGACTGTCGGAGGCCGGCGCGGAAACGATCCGGCGGGCGCACGCGGTGCATCCGATCGCGGCGCTCCAGAGCGAATGGTCCCTGTGGACCCGGGACCTGGAGGCCGAGGTCGCCCCCGTCTGCCGCGAACTCGGCATCGGCATGGTCCCGTTCTCCCCGCTCGGACGCGGTTTCCTGACCGGCCGCTACCAGTCGGTCGAGGGGCTGGCGGAAACCGACCTGCGGCGCACGCAGCCGCGGTTCGCCGACGGCAACCTCGAACGGAACCTGGCGATCGTCGCGAAGCTGGAGGAACTGGCCGCCGCCAAGGGCATCACCGCCGGGCAGCTGGCCCTGGCGTGGGTGCAGCACCGGGGCGAGGACGTCGTACCGATCCCCGGCACCCGGCGCCAGAAGTACCTGGAGGAGAACCTCGCGGCCCTGTCCGTCGAGCTGACCCCCGAGGACCTGGCCGCCATCGAGGCCGCGGCCCCGCGCGAACAGATCGCGGGCGCCCGCTACGACTCGACGAGCCTGACCTTCGTCAACCACTGAACCCGCTGCCGCCACCGTCTCGGCGGGCCTTGTGCGGAGTGCCGGCGGCACGGCCCAGGACCTTGCGCCCGCCGCCGCTCGCCGGTGGCCCGGTCGAGGGCGGCCAAGGGCGGGCAGGCCGTTGTGCACGAGGATGCGGTGGGCGGTCGAGGGGCGATGGCCGGTGTAGGCGGCCAGCCTCAGTGGGCTGATGCGGTGCTCGCGTCGGATCCGGATGACCTGGGCGGCTGGAACGGTCACTCATTCCGGCGGCCCCGAGCGTGCGGTAGCGGCGGGCCCTGCGGGCCGCCGTGGTGTGGCTGACCTGGAAACGCTCCGCCACCCGAAGCCAGCCCTGCCCGTTGGCGGCCACCGTCGGGGCGGGGGTGGAGGAGCGTCAGCTTGAAGGAGATCCGCAGGTCTGGCCCCGGCACGGCGGCCGGGAGCGGGGAGCGACCACGCCTGCGGCGGATCTCGGTGACCGCAGCAGAACCGGGGTCCGTGTCGCGAGGCGGTCGCGGTCAGCGGGACCGCGACCGGGGACGCGGCGACCGGACCCCGCCGAGTACGGGCAGGCCTGGTTACGCGCGGCCGCCGTGAGAACCTGCGCGACGCGTCGGGCCGTACGGTTCCTTGGCGCGGTAGTAGCGGTAACTCGTGACGGGTCGACCCCGGCAGGGGGCAGAAGCAGCCCGGAGTCGGAGGAGAACCGCAGCGCGCCGGCCGTCAGGTCGGTGCGCTGGGTGAAGCCCCCGATGGGCATCGGCCCACTCGAAGGTCAACGCCCCTCACGGCACCAGGACGACCTTGCCGAGGTTGCGGCGTTGTTCGATGAGGGCGTGGGCGCGGGCCGCCTCGGGGAGCGGGATCTCCTCGTGGACGGTGGTGCGCAGGGTGCCGGCGGCGCGCTGTTCCCAGAGCTCGCGCTGCCAGCGGGCGTACAGGTCGGGGCGGCCGAGGGCGATGGCCCGCATCTGGAAGCCGATCAACGAGGCGCCGCGTACCAGGAGTTCGTACGCCTCCACCGTGCCGCCGCCGGAGCTGAACGCCACCAGCCGGCCGCCCATGGCCAGCGCTCGTACGGCGGGGCCGAGGAGGTCGCCGCCGACGCCGTCGAGGACGACGTCGTACGGGGCGCCCCAGTCGGCGTCCTCGTACAGGACGACCTCGTCGGCGCCCAGGCCGCGGACGAACTCCGCCTTGTCGGGGCTGCTGACGGCCGCGACGACGCGCCCGGCCCCGCCGGCCCTGGCGAGCTGGAGGGCGAAGGTGCCCACCGCGCTGGCCGCCGCCGTGACGAGTACCGACTCGCCGGGCCGCACGCGCCCGGCCTCGTACGCCCCGCGCGCCACGAGCCCGCTGCGGACGAGGGCGACCGCGTCCACGGCGGACGCGCCGTCCGGGATGCGGGAGGCCATGGCGGTGCCGAGTACGGCGTACTCGGCGTAGGCGTCGGCGAAGCACAGCCCGGTGACGCGGTCCCCGGGGGCGAACCCGGCGACGTCCGGGCCGGCCGCTACGACGACCCCCGCGACCTCCCCGCCGAAGGAGACGGGCCCGCTGCCCTCGCGGACCTTGCGGACGGTGGGGAGGGTGACCCCGATGGCCTCCGTGCGGACGAGCAGCTCCCCGGGGCCCGCCTCGGGGCGGTCGACCTCCTCGGCGCACAGGACTTCGGGCCCACCGTTGACCTCATGGCGGATGCGCAGCACAGGACCTCCCCGATTCATATTCGTTGGGTTCCCCAACGGTATGGGAGAAGTCGTAGGGATGTCCAACGATTCCTGGGTAGGGTGGGGCGTATGGCCACGCCCCTTCCTTCGCCCGCACCCACGCCCTCGCCCCTCGCGCACATCCAGTCGTTGCCCAGCTGGCTCGTCGGCCGGGTGGCGGCGCGCGGGCGGGGACTGGTCGCCGATGCGATCGGGGCGGAGGGACTCAAGCTGATGCACCACGCGGTGTTGGCCGCGACCGCCGAGTACGGGCCCGTCGCCCAGGCGGACCTGGGCCGCCGGCTCGCCGTGGACCCGAAGGACATGGTCGGCATCCTCAATCACCTCCAGGAGGCGGGCCTGGTGCTGCGCACCCCGGACCCGGCCGACCGCCGCAAGAACGCCGTGACGGTCACGCCCGAGGGCCAGGCGCTCCTCGCCCGCTGCGCGACCCTCGCGGAGGCCGCGAACAGGGAGCTGCTGGCGCCGCTCACGGAGGAGGAGCAGGCCACGCTGATGGCGCTGCTGGCGCGGGTGCACGAGGCGCCCGCGCCGTTTTGACACCCCCGGGGGCCGGATGTAGAGTCAAACGGTTGCCTCGAACTGGACAAGTTCGGCGACCACCACTCCAGAGGGAATCCAATTCCGTGTGGAGTGCACTCGACTCTTCATTCGGAACGTCGAAGCCGGGAAATCCGGTGGAAAACTTCTGATAGAGTCGGAACCGCCGGAAAGGGAAAGCGCGAAAGCGCAGAACCTCGAAAGCGCCGAGGAAATCGGGTCCGAAAAGATCTGATAGACTCGGAAACGTAAGAACGAAAGCCCGGAGGAAAGCCCGAGAGGGTGAGTACAAAGGAAGCGTCCGTTCCTTGAGAACTCAACAGCGTGCCAAAAATCAACGCCAGA
>NZ_JBEZWL010000263.1:0-4559 GCF_040648015.1 Streptomyces sp. NPDC029216
AACACGCGTGGCCAGGTTCCAACTACCGTGTCACGGCTCAGCCACCCGAGCCGTTCCTCATGCTCAACCGGCCAGTTTCAACACTGAGACTGAGCACGATAGGTGGCCCTTGAGCACGCTAGTTGGCCTTACGTTCCTGGGACGGGATGGCCGAGCCCCCTTCGTATGGTTGGGCCGCCCAGGGGTGCCGGGTGTGGCTTCTAGTTGGCTGCCGTCCGTGGCTGCAGTGGCTTGGCCGCCCGGCGCCCCACGACGACCCGGCCGCCAGATTGGGAAGTGCGACAAAGATCGCTGCGTAAGGCCATGCCGGCGAGGTCGTCTGCGGCAAGACCTGCACGCACGATCGTCTGGAGCACGATGAACCGGATCTGGGCCGGAATCGACAGTGGCAAGACCCACCACCATTGCGTCGCCATCGATCAGGACGGGACGAAACTGCTGTCCCGGCGGGTGCCGAACGGAGAGCCTGAGTTACTCAAGCCACTGAGCGTTGCAGTTGGCCGGAGTCACGTACCGACGTCTACCGCCCGATCCGGCGGGCCGTGCGGGATTGCGTGCGCAAGGCAGGCAGCCGGGCGGTCTCTTCCGCTCCGGCCAGGCTTTCGCCCAAGGTCAGCAGCGAGAGGAGCCGCACCGGCCGACCGGCAGTGGCGGCGGCCTCCAGTTTGTGGTGTCCGTCGAGGAGGAAGTGGGTCAGGCCCCAGTGCACGAAGTAGTCGTCTCCCCGGTCGATGGCGGGCTGGCACACGTCCAGGGTGGAGATCGCCACCGCCGTGGGGACCGTTCCCTGCTCCATGAGTGCGACGTATTCCTCGACACGCTCCCGCTCGTTCCACGTTGGGGGAACCATGGGCACGACGAACTCGTAGAGGTGGGCGTCCGCGTCGACCGTGGTCTCGAAGGTCCGGTAGTACGGGGTGTGCGGGTACTCCGGAAGGCCCCAGAACTGATCGATCCCCCAGGTCGTGACCTGTTCGCCGCTGAAGTAGTCGCCCTCTCTGCCGGGGATAACCAGCCGGGGTTCCACCTCCAGGAGCAGCGGAAGGTACTCGCCCTCCGGCAACAACGTGCCGAACGCATCGATCACGCCGCCGTCGTCCGGATCGTCCAGCGTTCCGGTGAGCCGTTCCTGCATGCTCTCCAGGGACAGATTCTCCCGCGCGGTCTCCAGCCGGCGGAACAGGAGCGGGCACGTGCCGCAGTAGAAGCTGAGCTCGAAGGCAGGCTCGTCGTCGACCATGAGCAAGCGGCGCCGTGGTCCGCCGCCGAGCTCCTGCAGTTCCGTATCGAAGTTCAACCGTGCCTCGGAGGCTGGGACGCCGAGACTGCGGGGGTCGCCCGTTTTGATCATCACGGGCCGACCGTACGGGACGCCGTCAACGGGCTCCACCGAGTACTGAGCGTGTATCTGGCCGGACGGGCCAACTACGACGCTCAGTCACACGTGGTCACCCCGCACCCACTCCCATCCGCCCCAGACCGGTGACCCTGGGCACCCAGCCAGGTCGGCCCTTTGCGCGCGCTGCCACCAGACCTGCGCGAGGTACGGAGCCCCGGCGAACCCCCTTTCTCTCGGGGTGGATTAGCTGTGGTGTGACGTGGGGTGAGGTGGGTTCGTTGAGCTCCTGGGACTCGTTCTCGGGGGTTGTGGCTCTGCGGCGGGTTGTTGCACGGCTCGTGGAGCCCCAGCGCGGCGTGCCGCTGCTGCTCGTACGCGAGCGGTTCTCCCGGTTCCAGGTGCTGCACATCCTCACCAGGGAAGTAGCCGAAGCGACGGACGACGACACCATCCTCAGCGATCAGGACCGCCGAGCCGTCCTGGGAGGCGCTCCACCAGTAGGCCTGCGCGCGACCGAAGCGGGCGCTGAGGTGTTCGCATGCTTCGAGGACCTCGTTCTGGCGTTCAGTGGCACTGGGATCGCACCAGGAACCGACCACCAAGGTCCAGCCGGCGGGCTCGGGAGTAACGAACGCCCTGCGGTACACATCGAGTGGATCGGCGTCGAGGCCCCCGTGGCTGTCGATGTCCGCGGCATACACGCCGACGGAGAACGGAACCGGACGCGACTGCGACAGCCCGAGCATCTCCATGACGCCGGCCTGGTCCGCGGTAGGCGTCGCGATCCAGGAGAGGAAGCAGCAGGAGAGCGGAACCGGCGTGTCGCTGGCGATTTCGATCCTGGCCAGCCGTTCCAGTGCCGCGATGTCACGGGCGCTCATCACCGCCTCGCCGCCGATCTCCGCCAAGGCTTCCAGAGCACCCGCGCGCGCCGCCCCCGGACCGTCGATGCGGACCGCCTGGAGCAGCGGCACCACGGCGGTCCCCCACGCCGAGAACGCTTGAACCGCCGCCTGCCTGACCTTCGCGTCACCCAGCAGTGGCAGGACATGTCGCGCGGCAGTCGGCACGTCGCTGTTCCAGCGGCTGATCGCTGCCACAGCCGCGCGCCGCAGGGATGAATCCTCAAGCAGGAGGGCGCCAACGTAGCCGTCCAG
Source organism: Streptomyces sp. NPDC029216 (assembly GCF_040648015.1). Classification (NCBI taxonomy): domain Bacteria; kingdom Bacillati; phylum Actinomycetota; class Actinomycetes; order Kitasatosporales; family Streptomycetaceae; genus Streptomyces; species Streptomyces sp. NPDC029216. Next base: position 2,497 of record NZ_JBEZWL010000263.1, read on the forward strand.
TGCCGCCGCCCCGAGGCCGGCGAACGCCCGCAATGGTCGACCCGGCGGCTCAACGCGCCCGGGTCGCGGCAGGCTGCCCCGCACCACCTGCCGCCGGTTGCATCGACGGGCGCTCCCCGGCCGGGGAGCGCCACGGGCAGCCCGGGGTCAGCCGCCACCCGAGCCGGCCGAGGCCGAACCGCCGGAGGTCCAGCCGGAGTTGGGCTGCGGCCGATCGCGCGTGCTGCGCTCGGTGCGCAGCCCCACCACGACCCCAGCCGGGCCGAGCAGGGCCTTCAACGCGTCGGCGAGCCGCTGCGGGTCGCCGCCGTCCGGGAGCGCGAGCCGCTCCGGTTCGCCCCGCAGGACGAGTTCCAGCGCGAGCGTGGAGACGGCCGGCTTGTAGTCCCCCTGGTACGGCTCCACCACCTTGTGCGTCAGCCGCACCTCGCGCAGGGTCTTGACGGTCAGCCAGTCGTCCGGCCCGGCGGCCCGGACCAACCGCAGGGACGCGGGCACCCCGGCCGGCGCGAACTCCACCCGCAGGATGTCCCGGGCCCGGGAAAAGGCCAGCGCCGGCCAGCCGATCAGGTACTCCAGCCCGGCGATCACCCCCACCACCACGAACACGGTCGACGCCCGCGCCCCGGCCAGCGCCATCCAGAAGGCGACGCACAGGGTCGGCACGCCCAGGGCGAGCGGAGTGAACAGCGCCAGCCCCGCCGAGGTCAGCACGTTCCACACCGGCCCGGTCGGGCCGGCGCGCAGGACCAGATCCGTCGAGTCGGGGCCTTGTCTCAGCAAGGGATCTGTGGCCATGCCTCCAGCGTAGGACCGGTCCGCAAGAGCGCCTCGACCATATCCGGCCGATGGGGCACGACTTCTGACGGCCCGTAGCCCTCAGCCGGCGGGCGCGGCGGGCTCCCAGGGCTCGAACCACGGGTCGGGCCACTGCTCGGCGGCGGCCATCAGCGGGGTAGAGGGTGGCGCCGTCCAGACTCTCGCGGATGATGTCGGCGTGGCCGCCGTGGCGTGCGGTCTCCTCGATCAGGTGCAGCAGCACCCACCGCACCGAACCCCTCGAACCAAGATCATTCCTTAGCGTTCAATCCAGCAGCATTACCGGCGGGACCCCGTACTGCCTCATGGAGGCGTACGCCGCGTGGCTCGGCTCCAGCGGCCGCAACTCGAACCGGCAAGGAACGTCCGGCTGTCCTTGTCCTCGGCGCGGCGCCACCGACACCGCTCCGCCACCGAATTGTCAGGCCACGCCCTCACTGGCGCTCTATTTGATGGCTCCAATATCCACGGAGAAATTGAGGCGTCCACCAAAAAAGGGGCGATTCGAATGACTTGCATCCCTCATGGAGTCGTGGTGCGCTGGAAGTGCACAGCGATGTGACAGTACGTTAGGGAGGTGTGACCATGGCGTTGATAGGAAACGACCGCGCGATAACGGACGCTCGCCGCCGGAGTGACGGGACATGGCTGTTCACTATCGAATACACGGCCCATTTCGACCCGGCTGACCGGGGTGCCTTCTTCGATGACTCGGTGAAAATCTGGGAACATGACGCGGGTGACGATGACCAGATCACTGCATACGCCCCCACGGAGCGATTCCCGGCGCCGGTGGATGGCAGACCCGCGCACCGGGTCAAGCTCTTCACCGCGACAGCGAGTCAGCTGAACACCGAGGCCGGGGACGAACAGACCTACGCGTGGATTTGGCTGCGAAGGGCAGGCGGAGGCCCCGCTGACGACGAACAGAAAACCCCGATACGCATGACCAATCCGTAACGGGTAGGGGCGGGAAGCCGCCCATGGAAGACCGAGCTACGGGAAATTATTGGATTTCAGGTAGCGCGGTGGACACTCGCGCTTGTATGGAGCAACGTGGACAGGTGATCTGCTGAAGAGCCACGCTACACATTCCGCTGCCGCCCAAGGGCCCCGTCCACGCAGGTGGGCGGGGCCCTTTCGGCTCACGCGTTACTCAGGTTGAACTCGTGATGTCGGCGGCAGGACCGGATGGAGGAGCGGCTGTGGCATGCTCGTCCGCGTGATCGAGGTCCCAAATGATG
>NZ_JBEZWL010000264.1:0-4526 GCF_040648015.1 Streptomyces sp. NPDC029216
GGAACAGCTCCCACAACTCATCCGGCACCAGCCGCTCAACAATTCCCGCCACGATCGACAGCCTACACAGCACGCCAAATGAGATGACGTCTAAGCCGGCGGCCGTCCGGCTCGTCGCCGACGGGCGGGCCGACTGCTGCATCGGGTCCGTGGACGTGGTGCAGCAGTACGGGCTGCGCATTCACGAGGTCTTCCAGCCGACGATGATCTGGTGCCTCTACAGCCCCTTCCCGAGACCGGACGAACCGGAACGAACCATGTCTAACCGCTGCTAGGCTCGCGCCTCACAGCCATGGCTCCGCGCCCAACAGTGCGGAGCCGCAGACGACTTGGGAGCAACCCCGTGAAGGTTCTCATCAGCGGCGGCGCCGGGTTCATCGGCAGCACCATTGCCTCGGCCTGCCTGGACGAAGGCATCGAGCCGGTCATCATTGACAACTTCTCCACCGGTCGGCGCGAGTTCGTCCAGGGGAGGATCTGCTACGAAGGGGACATCTGCGACGGTGACCTCCTGGACGAGATCTTCGCCGAGCACCCCGACATCCAGGCCGCGGTCGGGTGCGCCGCGAAGATCGTGGTGCCCGAGTCGGTTGCCGAGCCCCTGTACTACTACACCGAGAACGTCAGCAAGGGCCTGGCCTTCCTCGGCCACCTGCTGCGCAACGGCTGCACCCGCTTCCTCTTCAGCTCATCTGCCGCGATCTACGAGTCGGGGCTGGGCATCACCGAGGCCGCGCCGCTCAACCCGTCCAGCCCCTACGCGCGGACCAAGGCCGTCTTCGAGAGTGCCCTGCGCGACGTCACGGGCGGCAGTGCGCTGCGGGCCGTCTCCCTGCGCTACTTCAATCCGATCGGGGCCGACCCGAAGATGCGGTCGGGATTGCAGGTGATGAAGCCGACGCATGCCCTCGGCGTCATGATCGACAAGTTCCACGCCGGTGAGCCCTACCCCGTCACCGGAACCGACTGGGAGACCCGCGACGGGACCGGCATCCGTGACTACGTCCACGTCTGGGATCTCGCCCGCGCGCACATCGCGGCCTTGAACAACTTCGAGACGATCGTTCCCGCCGGCGGGGACACCTACCGTGTCATCAACCTCGGCTCCGGCACCGGCACCACCGTTTTCGAGCTGATCAAGGCATTCGAGAGCGTGACCGGCAGGCCCATGCCCGCGCAGCTGACCGATCGCCGTCCGGGCGACGTCGCCGGCGCCTACCCCGACATCACGCTCGCCGACACCCTCCTGGACTGGCGTCCGGAGCTTTCGCTGGAGCAGGGCATCGCCGATGCCCTGGCCTGGATCGACCGTCGCGCCCTCATGCTGAGCGGAGACTCATGACACCCATCCCGCCCTTAGGCGAGGCCGGTCCGGCGACGAGGATCCTCGTCGCCGGGTACGGCGTGATGACCGCGGGGATCATCCCCCACCTCACCGGCCTTCCCGGCACCCACGTCACCATCGCCAGCCGGCACCTCAAGGAGCCCGTGCCCGGCACGGCGCTCCTACGTACCGGCACCATCGCCTCGGCCCGGCCCGACGTCGTGCTCGGCTGCTTCGCCGACGACGACACCAGCCGCTCCTTCTGGACACACCCCCAGACCCGCGCCGCCATCACCGCCCGCCGCGCCACCTGCATCGAGCTCTCCACGATCAGCCCCGGCTGGGCCGAAGACTGGCACGAGCACATCACCGTCGCCGGCGGACTACCCGTCGAATGCCCGGTCACCGGCTCCCGGCCCGGCGCCCGCACGGGCACGCTCACCGGCTTCCTCCACAGCCCCGTCCCCCTCACCGGTGAAGGCCGCCGCGTGCTGGACGCCTTCACTGCCAAGCGGTTCGACTTCTCCAAGCCGGGAAACCCCGCCCGCTTCAAGCTGATCTTCAACGCGTGGGGGGCCGCTCTCCTGCACTGCCTGGGCGTATTTGCCCGCCAGCTCCCCGAGCACCTCGGCGAGGACTACCACACAGCGGCCGAAGCCGTCACCTCCGTCGGCTGGATGGCCCAGCTCGCCGCCTCCAAGCTCAAGCGCATCGAACAGGCCCACCCGGCCGCGCAGCTCCCGCGGACGGCAGCGCGGAGAAGACAGCCGTCGGCCTCGACCAGTGGCTGCGCCGGCACGAAAGTTGGGCCGATCAAGAACACCCGGTCAGTGACGGCCTGCCCCGGTTCTCCACCCATCAGATGAGGGCGTTCGTCTGTGATGCCGCCCTTGCCGTGCGGATGGGCCAACTGGTGCCCGACCCGCGCGCCGAGGCCGACCTGTGGGACCTGCACGCCGACCTCGGGGAACGACTGATCCGCGAGAGCGAACGCGAAGCCGAACTGCTGCACCCGAAGATCGACTACCCGCGAGAGATCGCCCGCGACCGCGAGCGCGCTACGGCCCTGCGCGCGGCTGCCAACCGCGCCAACACCCACGACCCTGCGCACGCATCCGCCGACGCCACCGAGGACACCGCCCGATGACCGGATCCAACGTGCCGAAGCGGCCGATGTCCCAGAAGACGGCCCGCGCGTTCATCGCCGACGCCCACCTCGTACGTGCGCAATCCAGGCCCCGAGCTAGGAACCCCACAGTTCAGACGGCTGGCGTCCCCGTATTCCAACCCCGAGCATCACCGGGCCTGTCCATGGTCGTTTACAGGCCGTGAACAACATGAAGCGCGTACTCGCGGCAGTCGCCCTCACGGGTGCCATCCTGTCCTGCTCCGGCGTCGCACAGGCACAGGAGACCAAGCCTGTCGACAGCGGGCCTGTCAAAGCAACCGATTCCATCATCGACGTACTCGGCGAAGCCTTCGTCACCATCCTCAATAAGCAGGCGGAGCAGCTGATCGGCAACCTCCTCAAAGGCAACAACTAGGACTGGCAGGCCAACACCCACGTCCCGGCACGCTGCATCGCGCGTGAACCACGACAGCGACCTGGCCGTCCGCACCCTCGGGGAAGCAGCGGACGGCCAGGTCCTGGAATCCGCCCCCGAGCCGCACCAGGACGACGGCCGACGGCACCTCGGTTCCGAGACCCGACAACAACGACCCCCACAACCCCGGACACCGGCAACACCCCATAGACACCTCACTCCGCTGTCCAGCGACAACGCACACCGATGACACCGAACACACCGCATCACAATGTCACCACCAGAAGGAGACCCACCCCTGACCAGCAACAACGACAACAACCCGAGATGACAACAGCCGCAGCAACCTAACGACAACCAGCCGCGGTATCGCAGCCTGCGGTGCGGCGGGCGCCGCGTACGGATTCTGGGCGGGGGCGGGCGCCCGCCCCTCCTCCTGCGGCACGAGGCCGTATTCGTCTACGGCACAGGCTCGTCTCAGAGGCTTGGTCATCAAGAGCCGTCCTCCCCCTGGAGAGACGACGCTGATTACGCTCAGTGGGTGCGCTTGCTGCTCAGCCGGTTCCAGGCGGCCACGCCGAGCATGAGGCCCCACAGGACGAAGAGGCTGTACCAGAAGAGCCCCCAAGCGGCCTGTGGGTGGGCGTCCTTGGCGGCGAAAGCGGGGGCGGAAACGACCCGGCCGGCGGCGAGCAGGTATTGCAACGCGAAGTAGGTGAAGCCCCACAGGGTCATGCCGACCGATGCAGTCAGTGACAGGGCACAGAGGGTACGGCGCGGGAGTCGCTGGCCCCAGGGCCGAACCAGTGCTAGCGCGACCACGCCACCGGCCACGGCCACGGCGCCCATCACCCAATAGCCGACCGCGGCTTCCCAGGTGCCGTGCGGAGCGGAGGCGAAGTCCCCGGGGAAGGTCGCGCCGATCCCGGCGCCCCACCAGAAGTGCGGTGCCGCGTAGGCGAGTGCCGCCACGGCGGCCGCATATCCCGGCCAGGTCCGACTTCGGCCGCGGCGCGCCATCGTCGTATCCGTTGCCGTTGCCGTTGCCGTCGTCATGATTCCCCCGAAGTCTCGTTTGCCGCACGGTGTCCCGCCTCGGAAAATCCTGCCGGAACAGCCCTACGGGCGACTCGGCCACCGGAACGAACCTGCCTCCCCCGCACGGGGGAAGCCCCGTGCGACCGGCCGACGAGGGCGGCCGGCCTGGTCCCGGCCCGGGACAACCGGCTCAAGGCGGGAGCGGGGACCGTGCGCCCGCAGGGGCGGCGTACACCGCCCGCCAGTCGCCCAAGGGGCGGACGACGGGGAGCAGGGCGACGTCCTCCGCTGAGTAGCGGCACCGTGGTCACGCCGCCCTGCCATTTGTAGTCGATCTCCACCGAGCCGACCGGAGCGACCCAACCAAAGCCTGACCGCTTGGTCCCAATCCACCCTACGGACGCCGAGGCGGCGTGCGGCCTGGCCCGGGGCCGAGGGGGACGTGCCGGTCGAGTAGGGCCAGCAGGTCCCGGCGGCGCGCGAGGGCGGCCACCTGGTCCGGTTGAACGTCGCGGAACTCGACGGCCCCGCCGAGGCGGACCAGCAGACCGGCGCGGGCGAGGTGGCCGACCGCCGCCGCGGTCACCCGCAGCCGGCACCGCAACGGCGCCCCCAGGGCC